>NZ_JBHHMJ010000498.1:0-12698 GCF_042136455.1 Stenotrophomonas sp. 3diitr2024 | reverse complement strand
ATGAGGTTGCCGGCCAGCGGCCGGCACTACCAGGTTGGCGGGCCCGCGTCGGGCCCTGTCCTTACTCCATGCCCAACTTCTTCAGCTTGTAGCGCAGCGCACGGAAGGTGATGCCCAGCTGCGCGGCGGTGCGGGTCTTGTTCCAGCGGTTTTCTTCCAGCGCGCGCTGGATGGCGCTGCGCTCGAGCTGTTCGATGTACGAGGGCAGGGCGGCGTTGCCGGGCTGCAGGTCGGCAACGGCTTCGGCATGTGCTGCGCTGCCGGGCGTGCGCGGGGCATGTTGCGGCAGGCGCAGGTCGTCGGCGCCGATGCGGTCTTCTTCGGCCAGTGCCAGTGCACGCTCCAGGATGTTCTCCAGTTCACGCACGTTGCCGGGGAAGGCGTACTG
The DNA here is from genome assembly GCF_042136455.1 of Stenotrophomonas sp. 3diitr2024. NCBI lineage: Bacteria > Pseudomonadati > Pseudomonadota > Gammaproteobacteria > Lysobacterales > Lysobacteraceae > Stenotrophomonas > Stenotrophomonas sp. 3diitr2024. The sequence continues at coordinate 12,310 of NZ_JBHHMJ010000498.1, read as the reverse complement.
GGCCAGTGCGTCCAGTGCCGACGGCGCCAGCAACGGCGTCGGGCGGCCATGGCTGCGGGCCAGCCGTGCCAGCACCGACGCGGCCAGTTCCGGCAGGTCCTGGCGACGCTCGCGCAGCGGCGGCACCCTCAGTTCGATCACGTTGATGCGGTAGTAGAGGTCGTGGCGGAAACGGCCGTCCTCGACCAGTTCGGCCAGGTCCTTGTGGGTGGCCGAGAGGATGCGCACGTCCACCGGCTCTTCGTTGGCCGCACCGACCGCGCGCACCGATTTTTCCTGGATCGCGCGCAGCAGCTTCACCTGCATCTGCAGGGGCAGCTCGGCCACTTCGTCCAGGAACAGGGTGCCGCCATGCGCGGCCTGGAACAGCCCGGGCTTGTCGGCGTGGGCGCCGCTGAAGCTGCCCTTGCGGTGGCCGAAGAATTCGCTCTCCATCAGCTCGCCGGGAATGGCGCCGCAGTTGACCGGCACGAACGGGCCGGCCGCGCGGGCACCCTGGGCATGGATGGTGCGCGCGACCAGCTCCTTGCCCACGCCGGATTCACCGAGGATGTAGACCGGCGCCTGGCTGCGCGCGACCTTGCCGATGGTGGTACGCAGCACGTCCATGGCCGGCGAATCGCCGAGCAGGCGCGCCCCTTGTTCGGCGGCGGGGCCGGGCACGGGGCGCTCGGTGTTGTTGAGTTCCAGCGCGTGCTTGACCAGGCCACGCAGCACGGCGATGTCCACCGGCTTGCTGACGAAGTCGAAGGCGCCGGCCTTCAGCGCTTCCACCGCCAGGTCCATGCTGCCAAAGGCAGTGATCATCGCCACCGGCGTGCGCGGGTAGTGCTGGGCGATCTCGCTGACCAGCTCGATACCGTTGCCGTCCGGCAGGCGCATGTCGGTGATGCACAGGTCGTACGGATTGCTGGCCAGCAGTTCGCGCGCTTCGGCAAGGTTGGCTGCGGTACTGATGCGCAGCCCCATGCGGCCGAGCGTGAGTACCAGCAGTTCGCGGATGTCGCGTTCGTCGTCGACGACGAGGGCGCTGCGGGTTTCGTTCATGGGCGTGAAAGATAAACGAGGGGGCTGGAAGCGACAAATGTTTGACGCACAGAATCGAGATCAGGTGGGCAATAGCGTATGCGGGCCGGGCAGCACCAGGCGGAAGCAGGAGCCTCCAGCGGGAACCGGGATGTAGTCCAGCCGCGCCTGGTTGGCCCGGCACAGCTCGCGGGCGATATACAGGCCCAGCCCGGTGCCATGCTCGGACGTGGTGAAGAACGGCCGGAACAACTGTGCGGCGACACTCTCGGGAATACCGGGGCCGCGATCCATCACGTCGATGACCGCACTGCGCTCGTGCTGCGCCACGCGCAGGCGCACCCGCGCCGGCTGCTGGCCAATGCGGCCATATTTGAGCGCGTTGTGCACCAGCACGGTCAGCACCTGGTAGAGGTGCTTGCTGTCGACCTGGGCCAGCACCGAGGTGTCGTTGATGATCGGCTCGATGCTGTCGGTTTCCAGCGTCTGCCCCTGCTTGTACTCCAGCACGAAGCGGCGCACGAAGGCGGCCAGGTCGACGTTTTCGGGCGTGGCGCGCTCGCGCCGGGCCAGGCCCAGCACGCTTTCGACGATGCCGTTGGTGCGCTGGCACTGCTGGCGGATGATCTGCAGCAGGCGGCGGTCGCTTTCGTTGAAGCCGGTGCCTTCTTCCAGCAGCTGCACCGCGTAGTTGATCGCGGCCAGCGGGTTGCGGATCTCGTGGGCGAGGCTGGCCGAGAAGCGCCCCATTGCTGACAGGGTGAGCGACTCGGCACGGCGCGAGACCACGCTGGAGTCGTCCAGGAACACCAGGGCCAGCTCGCTGCCGGCCAGCAGGCGCGCAAAGCGGGGCTGCACTTCGGGCTGGTCGGGGTTGAGCTGCAGCGGCAGTTCGTCCTGCGCCCAGCCGTTGCGCCAGCGCTGCAGGCGACGGGCCAGTTCCGGGGCGGCGCTGGCCAGGTCCAGGCGGCCGCTTTCGCCGCTGCCGTCGCTGTCACCGAGCAGCATCGAGGCGGCCTCGTTGGCCAGGGTGACACGGTTGTCGGCGTCGACTACCAGCACGCCGGTACGCATGCGGCGGATGATCAGCTCGTTGATCTGGAACAGGTTGGCTACTTCGTCGCCGCGCTGGTTGGCCAGCTGCTGGTTGCGACGCGCGCGGCTGCCGACCTGGTAACTGATGAAGGCCAGCGCCAGGTAGCTGGTGGCGAACATGGCCAGTTCGGCCAGGGTACGGGTGGGATCGCCGCCTTCCAGCAGCTTCCAGGTGTATTCCACGCCGGTGGCGAGGCTGGCGGCCAGTGCCAGGCCCAGCCCCAGGCTGAGCGGCAGCAGGGTGGCGGCAGCGGCGATGTTGAACAGCAGCGACATCGAGATGCCGGCGCTGGCACCCGGCAGGGCATGCGACAACAGGGTGGCGGCGACGATGTCCACCAGCACGCCGCTGACCACGATCGGGCGCAGCCAGCGTTCGTTGCGGCCGATCACCAGCGCCAGCAGCGACAGCACCAGGTAGATGGCGGCGACGGTGTCGGCCAGCCGCGGGTGGTGGGCTTCGCCGACCATCGCCGACAGGGGGCTGTAGAGCAGGGCGGCGATGACCGAGGCGATCAGCACCCGGTACAGCGCGAAGAAATACAGCTCACGCCGCGGAATCGATTCGATGCGGTCGATCAATGAAGCACTGGGTGACACGCCGGAACTCCCCTTCTGGCTGCCTGGGTCTGGAATCTGCGGCGGGCCTGCCCGGCGTCCCCTGAGGCCGGGCGGGCACGTCGCTTCGATGTGGCCTGGGGTGGACGCGGCCGAGCAACCCCGACGCGACGCACCCTGGCTGACCAGTATAGGGCCCCCGGCAGGGCGCCGCCGGCGCGGTTCGGATCGCGCATTTGGCCCGGGATGGATACCGGTAGCCAGCGTGCGCCCGGGCGCAACTGCCTGAATGACGGCGGAAATCTGGCCGGGTCTGGCGTTTTGTACAGACTTCTTTGCGCCCCGGCGCCGGCTCGGCCACAATAGTGGGCCCGCCGCGGTCCGTGCCGGTGCCTCTTCCAGGGGGCCCTGAGGAATTGCGTGCGGTCGTTCCTATTCCCACGGTGACGCATGAATTTCCACGAATACCAGGCAAAACAACTGCTTGCCGAATACGGCATCCCGGTCCCGGCCGGCAAGGTCGCGGCGACCCCGGACGAGGCGGTTGAAGTCGCCCAGTCGCTGGGCCAGGGCCCCTGGATGGTCAAGGCGCAGATCCACGCTGGCGGCCGCGGCAAGGCTGGCGGCGTCAAGTTCTGCAAGACCGTCGACGACGTGAAGGCCGCAGCGGCCAAGATGCTCGGCACCAAGATGGCCACCTACCAGACCGCCGGCGTCGAGCTGCCGATCAACCTGGTGCTGGTGACCACCGCCGGTGAGATCGTCAAGGAGCTGTACCTGTCGGTCCTGGTGGATCGCGGCACCCGCACCATCAGCTACATCGCCTCTTCCGAAGGCGGCATGGAAATCGAGCAGGTCGCTGCCGAGACCCCGGACAAGATCCACACCCTGAACGTGGACTTCGTCGAGGGCGTGCAGGGTTACCACGGCCGTGACATCGGCTTCAAGATGGGCCTGACCGCCAAGCAGGCCGGCCAGTTCGCCAACATCATGGTGAACCTGTACCGCATCTTCAACGAGAAGGACCTGGCGCTGGTTGAGATCAACCCGCTGGCGATCCTGGACGATGGCAACCTGTACGCGCTGGACGGCAAGTTCAACAGCGACGACAACGCCAACTTCCGCCACAAGGAACTGGTCGCGATGCGCGACAAGTCCCAGGAAGATGAAACCGAAGTGACCGCTTCGGAGCTGGACATCAACTACGTCACCATGGACGGCAACATCGGCTGCATGGTGAACGGTGCCGGCCTGGCCATGGCCACCATGGACGTCATCAAGCTCAACGGCGGCGAGCCGGCGAACTTCCTGGACGTGGGCGGCGGTGCGAACAAGCAGCGCGTCATCGAAGCGTTCAAGCTGATCCTGTCCTCGGACAAGGTTGAAGGCATCTTCGTCAACATCTTCGGCGGCATCGTCCGCTGCGACATGATTGCCGAAGGCATCATCGCCGCCGTGAAGGAAGTGGGCGTCAAGGTTCCGGTCGTGGTGCGCCTGGAAGGCACCAACGTGGAAGAGGGCAAGCAGCTGCTGCGTGACAGCGGCATGGCCATCATCCCGGCTGACAACATCAACGACGGCGCCAAGAAGGTCGTTGAAGCGGTCAAGAACGCCGCCTGATCCACGACACCGAAGGAAATTCCCATGTCTGTTTTGATTAACAAGAACACCAAGGTGATCGTGCAGGGCTTCACCGGCCAGCAGGGCACCTTCCACGCCACTCAGATGATCGAGTACGGCACCCAGGTTGTTGGCGGCGTGACCCCGGGCAAGGGGGGCACCACCCACATCGACCTGCCGGTCTTCAACACCGTTGCCGACGCCGTGCAGAGCACCGGCGCCAACGCTTCGGTCATCTACGTGCCGCCGCCGTTCGCGGCCGACGCGATCCTGGAAGCTGCGGCTGCCGGCATCAAGGTCATCGTCTGCATCACCGAAGGCATCCCGGTGCTGGACATGCTGCGCGTGAAGAACGTGCTGACCCGTTCCTACCCGGACACCGTGCTGATCGGGCCGAACTGCCCGGGCGTCATCACGCCGGGCGAGTGCAAGATCGGCATCATGCCGGGCCACATCCACAAGCCGGGCAAGATCGGCATCGTGTCGCGTTCGGGCACCCTGACCTATGAAGCGGTCAAGCAGACCACCGAAGTCGGCCTGGGCCAGTCCACCTGCATCGGCATCGGCGGTGACCCGATCAACGGCCTGAACTTCGTCGACTGCCTGAAGCTGTTCAACGAAGACCCGCAGACCGAAGGCATCATCATGGTCGGCGAGATCGGCGGTGACGCCGAAGAAGCCGGCGCCGAGTACATCAAGAACCACGTGAAGAAGCCGGTCGTCGGTTTCATCGCCGGTGCGTCGGCTCCGGCCGGCAAGCGCATGGGCCACGCGGGCGCGATCGCCTCGGGCGGCAAGGGCACCGCGGAAGGCAAGTTCGCCGCGATGGAAGCCGCTGGCGTGGTCACCGTCCGTTCGCCGGGCGACCTGGGCGCCGCCATCGCCAAGCTGGTGAAATAAGATCGGCTGCCTCGCGCAGACGATGCTGTAGAGCCGGCCGCTGGCCGGCTGCCTGAAACAGAAGGGCCGCCTTTGGGCGGCCTTTCTGCGTCTGGCGTGCGGTCAGCCCCCTTTTGCCATGCAAAAGGGATCTGACCCCGGCGTTACAATGGAAGCATTGCAACCACAGGCTGGATTCCCATGGCTTCGATCCGCATCGCGATGGCGCAGTTCGACTTCCCGGTCGGCGACGTCGCCGGCAACACCGAGCGCATCATCGAGATGATCGGCCAGGCGCGCGATGAGTACGGCGCCGAGCTGGTGATGTTCCCCGAGCTGGCGGTGAGCGGCTACCCGCCGGAGGACCTGCTGCTGCGCCCGGGTTTCCTGTACGAGTGCGAGCAGGCGTTGACCCGCATCGCCACCGCCTGCCGTGGCATCACCGCCGTGGTCGGCTGGCCACAGGCGGCTGGCGCGGTGGTCTACAACGCTGCCAGCGTACTGCGTGACGGCCTGGTCGAGCAGACCTACCGCAAGCGCGAACTGCCCAACTACGCGGTCTTCGACGAGCGCCGCTACTTCGACGTCGATCCGGATGGTGGCAGCTGCGTGTTCGAGGTCAATGGCATTCCGGTCGGCCTGCTGATCTGCGAGGACCTGTGGTTCGCCGAGCCGCTGGCCGACACCATGCGCGCGGGTGCGCAGCTGGTGGTGGTGCCGAATGCTTCGCCCTACGAGCGTGGCAAGCATGCGCAGCGCGACGCCGTGCTGGCCGCGCGTACCCGCGAGAGCGGGGCGGCCATCGCTTACCTCAACGTGGTGGGCGGCCAGGATGCGCTGGTGTTCGACGGTGCTTCGGTGGTGGCGGATGGTGATGGCACGGTGCACCCGGCTGCTGCTGCCTTCGTCGACCAGTGGCTGGTGGTGGAGTATGACGGTGAGACCCGCCGCTTCATGCCGCATGTGTGGATGGACGACGGCGACGAGAGCATGGACGCGCTGGCCTGGCGCGCGGTGACCCGTGGCATCCAGGACTATTGCCGCAAGAACGGCTTCAGGAAGGTGTGGCTGGGCCTTTCCGGTGGCATCGACTCGGCCCTGGTGCTGGCATTGGCCGTGGATGCGATGGGCGCGGAGAACGTGACCGCCGTGCGCCTGCCCTCGCGCTACACCGCCGGCCTGTCCAACGACCTGGCCGCCGAGCAGTGCCGGGCGCTGGGGGTGAAGCTTGACGCTGTGTCGATCGAGCCGGCGTTCAAGGGCCTGATGGAATCGCTGGCGCCGATGTTCGAAGGCACCGCGCCGGACGTGACCGAAGAGAACCTGCAGTCGCGCAGCCGCGGCGTGATCCTGATGGCGCTGGCCAACAAGTTCGGTGGCCTGCTGCTGACCACCGGCAACAAGAGTGAGTACGCGGTCGGCTACGCCACCATCTACGGCGACATGTGCGGTGGCTATGCGCCACTGAAGGACCTGTACAAGACCGAAGTGTTCGGCCTGTCCAAGTGGCGCAATACCGTGGGCGGCGCACCGGTGATCCCGCCGGCGGTGATCAGCCGCCCGCCGTCGGCCGAGCTGCGCGAGAACCAGCTGGACCAGGACTCGTTGCCGGCCTATGACGTGCTGGACGGCATCCTCTACCGCTACATCGACCAGGAGCAGTCGCGCGGCGAGATCGTGGCCGCCGGCTACGACGCAGCCGTGGTCGACCGCGTGCTGCGCTTGGTGCGCATCAGCGAGTGGAAGCGGCACCAGGCCGCGCCGGGGCCGAAGGTCTCGCGCCGCGCGTTCGGCCGCGAGCGGCGCTACCCGATCAGCAACGGCTACAAGGGCTGAGGCAGCGCTTGGCGGGTCGTGCCGGCCGCTGGCCGGCAACCTGTTGGCCCCTCCCCGGTGGGTGCGGAGCTTGGTCCGCACGATGGTCGAAGATCATCCACGCTTGGCGTGGATCTACCGGACTCCGTCGAGCAACTGTTCGAGACCGGCGGTTTCCGCAGCGTCGTTGAAGGGATCGTCCCCCAGTCGCGCACGTACGAACCGCAGGCCATCGGCCGCCGCTGCGTCCAGCGTGCCCCGGTGGTCGACGGGGTAGCGCCGGAACGCGACCGGCTCGCCTCGCAGGGCCAGCCCAGCGGCGTACAGCAGGGTGGTCAGGTAGGGCACATCGCGGTCCTGGCTGCCATGGCCCAACATCAGCGGTTGGCTGAAGCCGCGGCGCGGTACGCCGAGATAGTCGTACAGCACCGCCCAGATGCCCGGCACGCTGGCCAGCGGCGCAGTGAACATGCTGCCGGTGTCGGCGCCGTCGAGCGTGGTGGCCAGTTCGCCCAGGCACTGCTCGCGTGCCACCGCCACCCGCGCGCGGCCTTCATCGCTGAGGACGCGGTCGATCTGCGGCGCGACCTGCAGCAGGCCATCGAGCAGATACGCGTGATACGCGTTGAGCGCGCCCGGATTGGCGGTGCGGTTGTCCGGCTTCATCACCAGCGCGGTCAGTTCGACTGCGGTGGGCGTGCCGGTGGTGAAGCTGCCGCGGTACTGCAGCGACGGTCCGCCATAGGTGGGGGCGATGTGGCCCGCCGTGAGCGCGGCGGCACCGCCCTGCGAATGGCCGACCGAGACCCAGCGCGGCGACAGCGTCCCGTTGCCGAGGTACTGGCGGCTGGCCTTGATCATGTCGATGGCGTTGCGCGCGGCAGTGCGCACATGCAGATAGGCATGGTCGCCTGAGCTTCCGAGGCCCTGGTAATCCGCGGCGACCACTGCATAGCCCTGTGCCAGGAACCGATCGAGAAAGCGCCCGTCGCGTTCGGGTTGGTAGGGGCCGGAGACCGAGGGCGCACAACGATCCGCAATGCCCTGGGTGCCATGCGCCCACGACACCACCGGCCAACCGCCGATGGGCGGCGTGCCGGCGGGCAGGTACAGCAGGCCGGTGCCTTCGGCCAGCTGCCCGCGGTGGTCAGGGGTGCGGTAGTGCAGTTTGTAGGCCTGGGCGGCCTGGGACGGCACCCAGGTGGCGCGATAGGGGGCTGCGGACAGCAGATCGCCCGCTGCGTCCTGTGCGGCGGCCGGCGGCGCCGAGGTCAGCGCCAGCAGCGCGATGGCGAGGAGGCAGGACAGAGGGCGGATACTGCAGCAGGGCAGACGGGCCATGGGGCGCTCCGTGATGGCCGGTGTGGCCGTGGCGCTGCAGTGTGGATGGCCGTGCCCGGGCAGGCTGCGACCGGCGTCGCATCCGCCGTGGATTCGTAGCATTCCTAGGTGCCGGCCCCGGCGCGGGGAGGCGGACGAGGAAAGCAGTCGAGCATGGCTTGACTCTACAAAGAAGAAGGGCCCCTTTCGGGGCCCTCGCTTACTTCTTTTCCAGTCGCGCGTTGCGCTGGCCGGTGCTGGCGGACTTCTCGCCGGCGAACGGGTTCAGCTTGCGGATCATCCACGGGTACTTCGGCCACTTGCCTTCCAGCCACGGGTGGTCCGGCTGGTTCAGCTGCAGGACGCGGCGGGCGTCGTCGGCCAGGGTCTTGTTGCCCAGGTGGGTGTAGGAATCGGCCAGCACGGCCACGGCGTCGTACTGGAAGGCGCTCTGCGGGTAGGTTTCCAGCAGGTAGTTGGCGCGGCCCACGGCTGACACCCAGGCGCCGCGGCGCATGTAGTACAGCGCGTTGTCCAGCTCGTGCTGGGCGAACACGTCACGCAGCTCCAGCATGCGCTGGCGCGCATCGGCGGCGTAGCGGCTGTTCGGGTAACGATCAACCACGATGTTGAAGTCCGAGTACGCCTGGTGCGGCGTGGACAGGTCGCGGCGGCTGGCATCCAGCGACCATACGCGCCGCAGGAAAACCGTACTGCGGTTGGAGTTGGCCAGGCCGCGCAGATAGTACAGATAGGCAATGTTGCGGTGGGTCGGGTAGGTACGGATGAAGCGGTCGATGCTGGACACCGCGTCATCGTGCTTGCCGGCCTTGTACTGGGCGTAGGCGGTTTCGATCATCGCCTGCTCGGTGTACGGACCGTACGGATACTGGGCCACCAGACGGCGGAAGCTGGCTTCGGCGCCGCTCCAGTTGCCGCCCTGCATCAGCTTGTGGCTTTTCTCGTACAGCTGTTCGACCGGCACGCCTTCATCGGGGCGATCACCCTTCTTGGCGCCGCGATGGCAGCCGGTTGCGGCGATGACCAGCACCAGCAGCAGGGCGGTGAGGCGGACGGGCGCGGAGAGCATGGCGGAGCGTCGGATCATGGGGTCGAGGCGGGACGCGGCTGGAATACGAAGGGTCGATGATAGCCTAGTGTCCTGTCCAGCGACTGAAACCGGCCGCCGGGACCCCAAAATTTCAAAGAATGCCCCCTGCCATGTCTGAACAACCCTCTGAATCGGCCCGCCAGGCCATCGTCCCCGACACCGCCGCCGGCCGCCGTTTCGACGCGGTCGTGGCCGAACTGTTCCCCGAATACTCGCGCTCGCGGTTGACCGAGTGGATCAAGGCCGGGGAGGTCCTGCTGGACGGTGCCCAGGTGCGCCCGCGCGATCCGCTGCGCGGCGGCGAGGTGGTGACCCTCAACGCGGTGCTGGAAACCCAGACCGATGCCCAGCCGGAGGACATCCCGCTGGACGTGCTGTTCGAGGACGAGCACCTGCTGGTGATCAACAAGCCGGTCGGCCTGGTGGTCCATCCGGGTGCCGGCAACCACAGCGGCACCCTGGTCAACGCGCTGCTGTTCCGCGATCCGTCGGTGGCGGTGCTGCCGCGCGCCGGCATCGTGCACCGCCTGGACAAGGACACCAGCGGCGTGATGGTGGTGGCCAAGACCCTGGAAGCGCAGACCGCGCTGGTCGAGCAGCTGGCGGCACGTGACGTGCACCGTCAGTACCTGGCCATCGTGATGGGCGCGTTGGTGGCCGGTGGTACAGCCGATGCCCCGATCGACCGCCACCCGCGCGACCGCCTGAAGATGGCGGTGCGTGAGGACGGCAAGGAGGCGGTGACCCACTACCGCCTGCGCGAGCGCTTCCGGGCACACACCGCGCTGGAGTGCCGCCTGGAAACCGGCCGTACCCACCAGATCCGCGTGCACATGGCGCACGTGCGCCATCCGATCATCGGCGACCCGCTGTATGGCGGCGCGCTGAAGCTGCCCAAGGGCGCCAGCGACGAGCTGGTGGCCGCGCTGCGCGGCTTCAAGCGCCAGGCCCTGCACGCCGAGACCCTGGAGTTCATGCACCCGATCACCGGTGAACCGGTGCGCAACACCGCGCCGGTGCCGGAGGACATGCTGCACCTGATGAAGGTGCTGCGCGAAGACAGCGAAGCCTTCGCCGCCCGCGAGCGGGACCGCTGGTGATGGCGGCCGCGCTGCCGTTGCTGCAGGCCGACTGGCCGGCGCCCGCAGGCGTCCATGCGCTGACCACGCGCCGGCACGGTGCGGGCATCTCGCCGGCGCCGTTCGCGCAGTTCAACCTGGGCAACCGGCACGCGGCCGATGGTGATACCCCAGCCAACGTTGAGCACAACCGCCAGCTGCTGCAGCAGGGGCTGGCGCTGCCGTCGGCACCGCACTGGCTGCGCCAGGTGCACAGCAGCACCGTGCTGCGCTTCGATGCACCGCCGGCGCCCGGCGCGAGCGAGCCGGTGGCCGACGCGGCGGTAACCTCGGTGCCGGGCGTGGTGCTGGCGATCCTGACCGCCGACTGCCTGCCGGTGGTGTTCGCCGCCGCAGACGGCAGCGAGGTGGGCGCGGCCCATGCCGGCTGGCGGGGGCTGGCCGACGGCATGCTGGAGGCCACGGTGGCCGCCATGCAGACGTCGCCGGCGCAGCTGCGGGCCTGGTTGGGCCCGGCCGCCGGGCCGTCCGACTATGAGATCGGCGAGGAGGTCTATCACGCCTTCGTCGGCCATGATCCCGCTGCTGAGCGGGCGTTCGTCGCGACCCGTCCCGGACACTGGAAGGTGGACCTGTTCGCGCTGGCGCGGCAGCGCCTGCAGTCTGCGGGGATGGACCCGGCACAGGTGTATGGTGGCACGGTGTCGACGATGGCCGACCCGGACCTGTATTCGCATCGGCGCGATCGTCGCACCGGGCGCATGGCGACCCTGGCCTGGATCGCGCCCTGACTGCGCCGCTGTTCGCGCGTGTGCTGGGGCCGGCCTTTGCCACCCTGGCAGGACCGGTGCAGGCGCTGCATGCCGCGCCGTTGCCGTGCCGCTACGCAGGGCAGGCCTGCATCGTGAGGGGGCGGCACTGGCTGGTGCCGCTGCTGGCTGCGTTGGCGCGGTTGCCACAGGACGGTGACGCGCTGCCCACCGAGGTGGCGTTCAGCCGCTATCGGCAGGGCGAGCAGTGGGCGCGGCGGTTCGGCCGCTGGCCAATGGTGTCGCGGCTGTGGGCGCACGACGGGCATCTGCGCGAGCAGCTGGGCGCGGTGCGCTTCGAGTTCGCGCTGCAGGCCCGCGACGGTGGTATCGACTGGTCGGTGCGTCGGGTCTGGGCGTTCGGGCTGCTGCCGCTGCCGACGCGTTGGTTCGGCGGTGTGCGCTGCCGTGAAGCCTGGCAGGGCGAGCGCTACACTTTCCTGGTCGATGTGACGCTGCCCTGGGCCGGAGCCCTGATCCGCTATGAAGGTTGGCTCGAACCGCAGTGACGCTGCCGCCGAGGCTGGCAGCGCGGTGGTCGTGTTCGATGGCGTGTGCGCACTGTGCAATCGCTGGGTTCGGTTCCTGCTGCGTTTCGACCGCAGGGGGCGCTACCGCTTTGCAGCGATGCAGGGGCAGAAGGGCAGCGCGATGCTGCGCGCGCACGGGCTGGATCCGCAGGACCCGATGTCGTTCCTGCTGCTGGATGCACAGGGTGCCTGGACCGACACCGATGCGATCCTGCGCGTACTTGCGGGGCTGGGCGGCGCCTGGCGCCTGGCCGGCGTGCTGCGGCTCGTGCCGCGCGGCTGGCGTGATGCGGCGTATCGCGCGCTGGCACGCAACCGCTACCGCTGGTTCGGTCGGCATGACACCTGCCATCTACCCGCACCGGAACAGGCCGCGCGGTTCCTGGATTGACGAAAAAGGGGACGGAGGGGATTAAGTCGTTTGTGCATAAACGACTTAATCCCCTCCGTCCCCTTTTTTCTTCAGCC
>NZ_JBHHMJ010000473.1:0-3231 GCF_042136455.1 Stenotrophomonas sp. 3diitr2024 | reverse complement strand
GTGCCGGCCGATGGCCGGCAACCCTGGAACGCATGCCGGGGTCAGATCCCTTTTCCCTGAAAAGGGATCAGACCCCATCCACTGCCCGGGCACCTAAAGTCCCCCCCAGCGGGGCCGATATCGAGCCTGACACCGGGACTTCCGGCAGAACCAGGACCCCTCGATGAACGACAAGACCAGCTCCGCCGCCAGCACCGGTGGCGAATTCCTCAGCTTCACCCTTGGTGACGAGCACTACGGCGTGGACATCCTCAAGGTGCAGGAAATCCGTGGCTACGACGCGGTTACCCGCGTGCCGGATGCCCCGGACTACATCAAGGGCGTGATCAACCTGCGTGGCACCATCGTCCCGGTGATCGACCTGCGCCTGAAGCTGCGCCTGGACAACGCCCGCTACGACGCCTTCACCGTGATGATCGTGCTGAACGTCGAAGACCGCGTGGTCGGCATCGTCGTCGACAGCGTCTCCGACGTGATCCCGCTGTCGGCCGAGCAGATCCGACCGACCCCGGAATTCGGTGCCGCCGTCGATACCCGCTTCATCTCCGGCATCGGTACCCACGATGATCGCATGCTGATCCTGCTGGACATCGAGACCCTGCTCGACAGCGCCGACATGGGCCAGGCCAGCCTCACCGAAGACGTCGCCGCCTGAGTAAACGGAACTGCTTCACGTTCCGGTCACAAAACCCTTCAGTTCCCCCCGGCGATGCCGATAGGGGGACAGAAGCCGGCCGCGCAGGAGCGCGCAGGGCCGGCCCGACCGTTACCATCCCCGGAGATACCCCTCGATGAAGTCCCTGCTTGCGTTCGTTTCGGCCGCTGTCCTGGCCACCACCGCCGCCTCCGCTTTCGCCCAGTCGGCTGACATGATCCCGCCGGAACTGGCCCCGCGTTCGGTCGGCAAGGACGGCATGGTCTGTGGCAAGGTTGAAAAGGCCCGCTACGCAGAAGGTTCCGAAGGCCAGCCGACCTTCCTGTACATGGGCGGCGCCTTCCCGCGCCACACCTTCTCGGCCCGCATCGCCGGCGAGAACCGCGGCAAGTTCTCCTTCCCGCTGGAAACCCTGGAAGGCAAGACCGTCTGCGTGATCGGCAAGATCCAGCGCGACGCCTCGCGCGCGGAAATCGAAGTCAGCTCGCCGGCTGGGCTGAAGCTGGCCAACATCAAGTAATCCGCTGTCCGTCGAACCACGCCGGACCTGGTGCCGGCGTGGTTTCTGCTGCAACCGGGCCCGATGCCCGGGCGCGTCTGCCTTAGGAGCTCGCAACGCCCATGCCGTGGATCAACAACCTGAAACTGATGCCGAAGCTGCTGCTGACCTTCGGCGTCCTCCTGCTGGTGATGCTGCTGCAGGGCATCGTCGCCTATCGCGGCCTGCATTCGCTGAACAACGTCACCACCGAGCTGGCCGGTTCACGCATGGAGAGCATCCGCCTCGCCGGCGAGATGCGCGGCATGCTGGGCGAATACCGCAATGCCGCCTACCAGCAGTTGATCCGCGCCAGCGACGACGTCAAGTCCGATGCGCGCAAGCAGGCCGTCGACCTGCGCACCAGCATGGACAAGTCGATCAAGGACTATCCGAAGCTGGTCGACAACGCACAACAGAAGAAGCTGTTCGACACCTTCGCCAAGGAATGGAAGGATGCGCTGGCGTCCTATGACAGCGTCACCGAGATGCTGGAACTTGACCTGCCAGACGATGCCATCGATACCTTCGTCGGCGAAACCCGTACCAAGCACCGCAAGGCTGCATCGGCGCTGGAAGCGCTGATCGCCGAAGACAACCGCCTCGCCCGCGCCTCGCGCGAAGAGGCCGCCTCCACCTATTCCGCCTCGGCCGTGCTGACCGTGATCGCCCTGCTGGGTGGCGCCGCACTCGGCCTGGTGCTGGTGTGGCTGTTCGCCCGCGCACTGGTCGGCAGCGTGCGTGGCGCCGTCTCGGTCGCCAACGACGTCGCCGGTGGCAAGCTCGATGGTCATATCGACGTCAGCCGCCAGGACGAAGTGGGCGAACTGATGCAGGCCATGCAGCGCATGCAGCGCGACCTCCGCGAGCGCATCGAGACCGACCAGGCCGTGGCCCGCGAGAATCTGCGCATCCGTACCGCGCTGGACTACAGCTCGACCGGCGTGTACCTGACCGACACCAGCAACACCATCGTCTACAGCAACCGCGCCCTGCAGCAGACCCTGAGCCAGTACCAGGACGAAGTTCGCCGCGACCTGCCGGACTTCGATGCCCAGGCCTCGCTGATCGGCAAGCCGGTCACCGTGCTTGAACACCGCGGCGAGATGGACCAGACCCTGCTGGGTAACCTGAAGGCACACGGCGTCGCCCGTCGCCCGATGCAGTATGGCGATGCCCAGTTCGCCCAGGTGGTCTCGACCATCCGCAATGAAGGCGGCGACACCGTCGGCTACGTGGTGGAATGGCGCGACCGTACCCAGGAAGCGCAGGTCGAAGCCGAAGTGGCCCGCGTGATCGCCCAGGCTGCCGCCGGCGACCTGTCCGGCCGCATCGACGCGACCGACAAGGAAGGCTTCTTCCTGCAGCTCGCCCAGCAGATCAACGGCCTGCTGGATGCCAACGCTGGCAGCATCGAACAGATCTCCGGCCTGCTTGCGGCACTGTCGCAGGGTGACCTGACCGTGCGCATGCACGGCGACTACCAGGGCGTGTTCGCCCGCATGCGTGACGATGCCAACGCCACCGCCGCGCAGCTGAGCGAGATCGTCACCCGCATCAAGCAGTCCAGCCGCGCGATCAGTTCGGCCGCCGGCGAGATCGCCTCGGGCAACAGCGACCTGTCGCGCCGCACCGAGCAGCAGGCTGCCAACCTGGAAGAAACCGCGGCCTCGATGGAGGAATTGACCTCCACCGTGCGCCAGAACGCCGAGCATGCCCGCCAGGCCAACCAGCTCGCCATCGGCGCCCACGGCGTCGCCTCGCAGGGCGGTGAAGTCGTCGGCCAGGTGGTCACCACCATGTCGGCCATCGAAGCCTCGTCGAAGAAGATCGCCGAGATCATCAGCGTCATCGACGGCATTGCGTTCCAGACCAACATCCTGGCGCTGAATGCCGCCGTGGAAGCCGTTGATGAACTCGAAGACGAGCGCGGCCAGGATCACCACCAGGACAAGGGTCAACATGCGGCGGCGTCCGTCAGCTGTTCTTCAACACGATCTGGTACGCCACCACGCCGGCCTCGCGGCAACGGTCGATG
>NZ_JBHHMJ010000468.1:0-10403 GCF_042136455.1 Stenotrophomonas sp. 3diitr2024 | reverse complement strand
CCGCGGCACCGGCAACGGTGCCGTCGTCTTTTCCGGCTCTGGCGTCAAACGCTCGGCGCTGCCTAGAATCGGCCACCAGGACAAGGTGTCCACAGGAGCAGGGGAAGGATGCACAAGACCATTCTGGCGGCCGCACTGGCCGTCATCGGGGGCGTTGCCGCAGGCAGCGCGGGGGCGGTGGACCTGACGCAGTACCTGCGCCGGGAGACCTTCACCGATATCAAGATCTCGCCGGGGGGCGAGTACGTAGCGGCAACGGTTCCGAGGGAGGACAGTACCGCGATCGCGATCCTGCGGTTGAAGGACAAGGAGGTGGTCGGCAGTTTCTGGCCGCCCAGCCGCAATCATGCGCAGGAATTCGACTGGGTCAGCAACGAGCGCCTGTTGATCGGCCTGGCCCAGAAGTGGGGCTCGCTCGACCAGCCCAATCCCACCGGCGAACTCTATGCCATCGACGCCAATGGCAACCGTGGCGAGCTGCTGGTCGGCTATCGCGTCGAAAGCAAGGGCCCGGGGACCCGCATCCAGCCGAAGAAAGTCGAAGCCGTGGCCGCCTTCCTGGCCGACGACCTGCCGGGTGACGAGCGCAACGTGCTGGTGACCGTATGGCCGCTGGCCGAGGATCCGTTCACCCGCGTCGATCGCATGGATGTGACCACCGGTCGTCGCTCGCGGGTGGCGTCTTCGCCGGTACGGCGCGGTGAGTTCACCACCGACGGCGCCGGCGAGGTCCGCTTCGTGCACGGCTCGGGCAGCGACAACATCAACAAGCTGTATTTCCGCGAACGCAGTGGCGACAGCTGGAAGCTGATCAATGATGAGGCGGTCAGCAAGCGCATCGAAACCGCCCTCGGCTTCTCGGCCGATGACAGCCTGGCCTACCTCAACGTCGAGCAGGCCCAGGGCCCGGATGCGATCGTCAGCTGGAACCCGCAGACCGGCGAACGCGCGACGCTTCTACGCGACGAGGTGGTCAATCCGTACCGCATCATCCACCGGCCCGGCACCCATGTGCCGGTAGGCGCGCTGTACCTGGGTGACAAACCGCGCACGCGCTTCTTCGATGAAGGCTCGGCCGATGCGCGCCTGTACCGCAGCCTGGAGGCCGCCTTCGGAGGGCCCGTCTACATCACCTCCAGCACCCGCGATGGCCGTGTCGTGCTGGTGGAAACCTGGTCGGGCTCGAATCCAGGCGATTTCTATGTGTACGACACGGTGGCGCGCAAGGCCGATCACCTGATCAGCCGCAGCGACTGGATCGACGTGGACCGTAGCGCCAGCGTGAAGCCGATTGCACTGAAGGCGCGCGACGGGCTGCCGCTGCATGGCTTCCTGACCCTGCCGGCCGGCAGCGACGGGCGCAACCTGCCGATGGTGGTGATGCCGCATGGCGGCCCGTTCGACATCTTCGATTCCGGCCAGTACGACCGCGAAACGCAGATGCTGGCCGCGGCCGGTTATGCCGTGCTGCAGGTCAACTTCCGTGGTTCGGGCAACTACGGCCGGGCCCACACCCAGGCCGGGGCGCAGCAGTGGGGCGCGGCGATGCAGGACGATGTCACCGATGCCACCCGCTGGGCAATCAGCGAAGGCATCGCCGACGGCCGTCGCATCTGTATCTACGGCGCCAGCTACGGGGCCTACTCGGCGATGATGGGTGCCGCCCGCGAACCCGGGTTGTATCAGTGCGCGGCGGGCTATGTCGGGGTCTACGACCTGCCGATGATGTACACCCGCGGCGACATCCAGGACCGGGGTTCAGGCGTGACCTATCTGCGCGAATGGCTGGGGGATCCGGCCAAGCTGGGTGCGGTGTCGCCGGTGAACATGGCCGAACGGATCAAGGTGCCGGTGTTCCTGGCCGCCGGTGGCGAAGACAAGCGCGCGCCGATCCAGCACACCGAGCGCATGGAAGCCGCGCTCAAGCGCGCCGGCACGCCGGTGGAAAGCCTGTACTACAAGACCGAAGGCCACGGCTTCTACACCGAGGCCCATCGCAGCGAGTACTACGACAAGCTGCTGGCCTTCCTGGCGCGCAGCCTGGGCGGCAAGACTGCGACGACCGCGCCCGCGACCGGCAAGGACAAGGCGCCCTGAGCTGACAGGGCGGTGGATGATCATTCCGCCGCCCTGGTTTTCCGCAAGCGCGGGGTTTACTTCACCCCGTGCATCATCTTCTTCAGCAGCGGTGCGGCGATGAAGGCCGCCAGTGCGCAACCCAGGCCGATCCACATCAGCAGCCAGAACAGGTGCGCATAGGCGCCGGCTGCGGCCACCATGTCCAGCGATTCGCCTTCCGGCACCTCGATCGCGGCCAGCTTGCCGAACAGCGCGGCCAGCGTTTCCGAGAACGCGGTGGCCAGGAACCAGGTGCCCATCATCAGGCTCATCACCCGCGGCACGGCCAGCTGGGTCACTGCCGACAGGCCGACCGGCGACAGGCACATCTCGCCGCTGGCCAGCAGGAAGTAGGCCAGCACCAGCCACCACACGCTGGCCATCTCGCCAGTGGCGCCCACCTGCTGCGCCGCCAGTGCCAGCGGTACGAACGACAGTGCGCCAATCACCAGGCCCCAGGCCGACTTCACCGGCTTGCCCGGCTCCCAGCCGCGGCGGTCCATCCACGTCCACAGCGCGGCGAAGGCCGGCGCCAGCAGCACCAGGAACAGGCCGCCGAGGTAGGTGAGCGAACCTGCGGTCTGCGGGATCACCAGGCAGTCGCGCACCAGCAGCACCAGCATCAGCACGACAATGGCGGCGAAGAACGCGCGCGGTGCGGCCGAACCCGGGCGCCGTTCCGACAGGCGCGCGCTGACCACGAAGCCCAGCGGTGCCAGCAGCAGCGAGAGGATGGACCACGGCAGCGGCGTGCCGCCGGTGATCACCAGCGAGGGCACGATGTCCTTGGTCAGCAGGCGGTCGGTGAAGGTCACCCACGAGCCGTAGGACTGCTCGTACATCGTGAAGAACACCAGTGCCATGAAGATCAGCACCATCAGCGCGATCATCTGCTGGCGCTGCACCGGCGTGCATTTCGTGCCGGTGAACCAGGCGAACCAGACCAGCACGCCGCCCAGCACCACCAGCATCAGCATCAGCGCCAGGCTGATTTCTCCGCCCAGCGCGAACGCGCCGTTGCCGGCGGCCCACATCAGCCACGCCACCGGCAGCACACCAAGCACCGCGCACAGGTAGATGAGCCATTCGCGCGGCAGGCCCATCACCTTCTGCTTCAGCGCCGCCGGCTGCGGCGGTTCGGCGTGGCCCTGCAGGTACTTCTGGCCCCACAGGAACATCGCCAGGCCGGCCAGCATGCCGATGCCGGCTGCACCGAAACCGTACTTCCAGCCATAGGCCTCGCCGAGGAAGCCGCACACCAGCGAGGAGAACAGCGCGCCGAGGTTGATGCCGGCGTAGAACAGCGAGAAGCCCGAATCGCGGCGCGGGTCGTCCTTGGCGTACAGCTTGCCGACGATGGTGGAGATGTTCGGCTTCAGGAAGCCGACACCCATGATGATCAGCGCCAGCGACAGGTAGGTCACTGCGAGTGCGGAGGTGTCGCGCACCACTTCGCCGTTTACCCGGTAAGCGGCGTGGCCCTCGAAGGCCATGCCGAGGTGGCCCAGCACCAGCAGGATGCCGCCGAACAGCACCGCCCGGCGCATGCCCAGCCAGCGGTCGGCCAGCATGCCGCCGAACACCGGGATGCAGTACACCAGGCCGCCGTAGGCGCCGAGCAGGTCCAGGCCGGCCTTGTCGCCGAACAGGTGGTACTTGGTCAGGTACAGCAGCAGCAGCGCCTTCATGCCGTAGAAGGAGAAGCGCTCCCACATTTCGGTGAAGAAGCAGACGTAGACGCCCTTGGGATGGCCCAGGAAGTCGTCGGAAGCGATAGCGGTGGAATTCATCGCGGAATTATAGGCCTGTGACCTGATCCGCTTTCAGTAGATCCACGCCATGCGTGGATTGCCGGACTGGCCTGGGCGATCACAGGTATCGCAACCACGGCAGATCGCGCCTTCGCGCTTTGAACCGCGCGAAGGCCCGCGTCGGCGGGTACAGCACCACCGCCAGCGCACAGGCCACCAGCAGCAGGCCGCTGACCGAATCCAGGGCATACAGCTCGCCATGGGTCGGCCCCCAGGCCGCCAACGCGGCCAGGTACAGCCCCTTCAGTACGTACAGGTGCAGCAGGTAGAAGAACATCGGCGCAGCGCCGATATCGGCCAGCGGCTGCAGTGCCCGCGCCAGCGGCGGCCATTCGTACAGCCGCAGCAGCAACACTCCCACGCCCAGGGTCAGCAGCAGGAACTGCAAGGACGGCGGGTACTTGGTGACGTTGAAGATGCTCAGCCAGGTACGCAGCGTGGTGGCCTGGTACTGCCACGGTGCATCCCCGTACTGGTTGGCCAACCGCAGCAATGCGAACAGGGCCAGCGCGCTGACGCCTGCCCACAGCAGCCAGCGCTGGCGCTGCTCCGGCGCGCGCGCGCGGCCAAACCAGGGCCCCATCAGATAACCCAGCGCAATCACCCCGATCCACGGCAGTACCGGATAGGAGGTGCGCAGGCGCAGCGTGCCAGCCTCGATCCAGTCGCGCTGGTGCAGTACTTTCCACAGCACCGCCAGCAGGCCATTGCCTTGCACCCGAAGGCCGTCGAACAGGTTGTGCCCGGCCACCACCGCGATTGCCAGCATCAGCAGGGCCGGGCGTGGCAGCCACAGCAGGCCGGCCAGCGCGATCATGCTCAGCCCGATGGCCCAGATCACCTGTAGGTACAGCGTGTGCGGCGGCAGCTGGAAGGTCCAGGCGAAGTTCACCAGGGTCAGTTCCAGCACCACCAGGAACAGCCCGCGCTTGAGCAGGAAGGCGGCTGTGGCCCGGCGCGGATCCGGCTGGCGCTGGCCGTACAGCCAGGCCGACAGGCCGGTCAACAGGACGAACACGGGTGCGCACAGGTGGGCCAGCAGACGGCAGGCGAACAGCGCAGGGGAGACCGTGGCTGCGTCCATCGGGTCGCTCACCTGGTGCTGCAGGAAGAAGGTCTCGCGCACGTGGTCCAGCAGCATCAGCAGCATCACGGTGCCGCGCAGCTGGTCGATGGAGGCCTGGCGGGGAGAGGGGGAAGAGGGCACGTACGAGGTTTGGTTGGCGTGACAGGATATAACATAACGTTATGCGGTGCGGCCGTTCAGGATTGGCAGGCGTCCGCGCTCCAGCCCTTCTGTGCGTCGTGGCGGACGGGGATCACCCGAGTCGATCCGTCAGGCGCAGCTTTCAGGCAGAACTTCGCCGTGTAGCCCCTGATTGGGCCATTGGTGGGAGCGTTGAGGTAGACCTCATACAAGGTTGCAGGAATCAATGGCTGTGGAGAGGTGCGCAGCGTGGCCGAGGCTGGCAGATCACCGTAGACGATGCACTGGCCCGGCGCCAAAGGCTCTGCGGGAGTCAGGTCGTACATGAACGACCATGCCTTCACCGTGTCGTGGTGATAGACCATCACCGCTTGCAGGATACGGGGCGATCGGACCCATTCCAGTGCCCGCGGAGGCAGGCCGAAACAAGGTATTCCTTCCCGATCCTCGATCACCGCGGTGCCAAACCCGCTGTAGGCGTTGACGTTGCCTATACCCAGCAGCAGGCACAGCATCGCGCCCGCTGCAACGAGGAAGGCTCGCATCATCGTGATCAATGGTGCGTCTGCCATGCGGTCTCCTTGCCGACGATGTGTTGGTGGCAGTGCACGGTGTTGGATTCCGGGAATCGACTCAAGCAGGCGCTGAGCCGCAAACCCCATCGCCTGGCACGCATCGCCCGGTGGGCCGGGGGCGTCGGGGGATTGGGGTCAAGGGACCCCCGCTCCGACAAACCGGTGCACTGTGCACAACTTGGTCAAACACGACACATCTGAAGGGGCCAAGGGCCTGCTGGGGCGCAGTGCTGGGCGAGGGCTTGCCAGCCGGTACCAACCGCACTGGACTTGCCGCCCCCTGAACGCTAGCGTGGCAGGGATTTTTTGCCAGCAGGGGCTTCCATGAACCACGACGCTGCGCCCAAGCAGCTCACCTTCCGCGCAGTGGCCCTGGCCATCGTGCTGGCGGTGGTGCTGTCGGCCGCAAACGCCTACCTCGGTCTGTTCGCAGGCCTGACCATCGCCACCGCCATTCCCGCCGCGGTGATTTCCATGGGCGTGCTGCGCCTGCTGGGCGGTGGTTCCATCCTCGAGAACAACATCGTGCAGACCGGCGCCTCGGCCGGCTCGTCGATCGCCGCCGGTGTGATCTTCACCATCCCCGCGCTGGTGATCATGGGCTACTGGCCGGACTTCAAGTACTGGTGGGTGCTGGGCATCGCCGGCCTGGGCGGCCTGCTGGGCGTGCTGTTCTCGGTGCCGCTGCGCCGTTCGATGATCGTTGAAGACCCGCTGCCGTTCCCGGAAGGCAAGGCGGCGGCGGAAGTGCTCAAGGCCGGTGAGAACCCGGGTCCGGGCCTG
Organism: Stenotrophomonas sp. 3diitr2024; assembly: GCF_042136455.1. Classification (NCBI taxonomy): domain Bacteria; kingdom Pseudomonadati; phylum Pseudomonadota; class Gammaproteobacteria; order Lysobacterales; family Lysobacteraceae; genus Stenotrophomonas; species Stenotrophomonas sp. 3diitr2024. Next base: position 3,909 of record NZ_JBHHMJ010000468.1, on the reverse strand, counting down.
AAGATCCTCGGCCTGTCGGCGGTGATCGGCGCCTTCGTCAAGCTGGCTGCGGAAAGCGGCATGCGCTTGATCCCGGACGCCTGGGCCACCTCGGCCTATGTCGGCAGCTCCAAGGTCACCGCCTTCATCGGCACCAACCTGTCGCCTGCACTGCTGGGCGTGGGCTACATCGTCGGCCTCAACGTCGGCATCGTGGTGGTGTCCGGCTCGATCCTGACCTGGCACATCGCCATTCCGATCTACCAGGCGTTCTTCATGAACACCGATCCGGCATTGGCCGCGTCGGTTGCCACCGCTTCGTCCACCGAAGCCGCGTTCGCCATCTGGGGCGCGAAGATGCGTTACCTGGGTGTCGGCGCAATGCTGATCGGCGGCATCTGGACCCTGATCTCGCTGCGCAAGTCGCTGCTGAACGGCGTCAAGAGTGGCTTCGCGGCAGCCCGCAAGAGCGGTGGTCCGGTGCTGGCGCACACCGAACGCGACCTGCCGATGAAGTGGATGCTGGTCGCCCTGGTGGCCTTCGTGCTGCCGCTGCTGGCCCTGTACCAGGCCATCGTCGGCCAGTGGCACGTGTCGATCCCGATGACCCTCATCATGATCGTCGCCGGCTTCCTGTTCGTGTCGGTCTCGGCCTACCTGGCCGGCCTGATCGGCTCGTCCAACAACCCGGTCTCGGGTATCACCATCTCCACCATCCTGTTCGCCTCGGCCGTGCTGGTCGTGCTGCTGGGTGCCGATGGCCTGAAGCCGGTCGGTGCCGGCGGTGCGCCGCTGGGTGCGGTGGCCGCGATCATGATCGGCGCGGTGGTGTGCTGCGCCGCCGCGGTCGGCGGTGACAACCTGCAGGACCTCAAGGCCGGTTACATCGTCGGTGCCACCCCGTGGAAGCAGCAGCTGATGCTGGGCATCGGTGCGTTCTCGTGCGCGCTGATCATGGCCCCGGTACTGAACCTGCTGGCCACTGCCTACGGCATCGGCGTGAAGTCCGAGCTGCACCCGAACGCGCTGGCTGCGCCGCAGGCCAACCTGATGGCCTCGGTGGCCAAGGGCCTGTTCGGTGGTGAACTGCCGTGGACCTTCATCGGCATCGGTGCTGTGGTCGGCGCTGCCATCATCGCCTTCGACAGCTGGCTGAAGGCGCGCAACGCGCGCTTCCGCGTGCCGGTGCTGGCTGCCGCCATCGGCATCTACCTGCCGCTGGAACTGATGGTGCCGATCTTCCTCGGCGGCCTGATCGCCCACCTGGTCGAGCGCTTCCACAAGGTGCGCGCCGATGACGAAGAAGGCCGCGACCGCGTGCACAAGCCGGGCGTGCTGTTTGCCGCCGGCCTGATCACCGGTGAGGCGCTGATGGGCATCGCCATCGCGATTCCGATCGTGGTCAGCAGCCGTGCCGACGTGCTGGCGGTGCCGTTCCACCTGCCGGGCGCACAGTGGATCGGCCTGGCCGTGCTGTTCCTGGTCGGCTGGCTGATCTACCGCACCGGCAAGTACGCCAAGGCGTAAGCAATGGGGTCGGACGCCTTCCCGCAGGGAAGGGCTCCGACCCCGCGCTGACGGCGTCTGGGGTCAGAGCCGATTCCGCCGGAATCGGATCCGACCCCGGCGTCCCCACAAACCCCGCTTCGGCGGGGTTTGCTGTTTCTGGCGATTGCCCGCCTGCAGCCATGACCGATGGCCTTGGCAGCCCCGGCCATGCGGGCCTACCATCGGTTTTTTGCCGTCCTGCGGAGACCCCGATGAAACTGCGTCATGCCCTGCTGCCACTGAGCCTGCTGGCCGCCCTGCCCAGCGTCGCCGCTGCCCGTGGCCTGGAAGTCCGCGACATGGTGGCCATGGACCGCGTCTCCGCGCCGGTATTGACCGCTGACGGCGGCACCGTGGTGTTCGCCAAGCGCAGCGTGGATGCCAATCTCAAGGCCTCCACCGCGCTGTACGCGCGCAACCTGCGCACCCGCGACGCAGCGCCGCCGAAGCAGATCACCCCGGCCGGCTGGAACGTCAATTCCGCTTCGCTGTCGGCCGATGGCCAGACCGTGTATTTCCTCAGTGCCAGGAACGGCAGCCAGCAGCTGTACGCGCAGCCGATCAGCGGCGGCACCCCGCGCCAGCTGACCGACTTCCCGGTCGACGTGGACAGCTACCGTGTGTCGCCGCAGGACGACCGCGTGTTGTTCAGCGCCGGCGTGTTCCAGGCGTGCGCCTCGGACCTGGCCTGCACCGAGAAGAAGCTGAAGGAAAAGAAGGACGCCAAGGCCAGCGGCCAGGTGTGGGATTCGCTGTTCGTGCGCCATTGGGACACCTGGAACGACGGTCGCCGCAACACCCTGTTCGTCGCTCCGCTGCCGGCAGCCAAGGCCGGTGCAGTCAAGGGCGCTTCGGCGCTGAGCGCGACCATCGATGGTGATGCGCCGTCCAAGCCGTTCGGCGGCAATGACGACTTCGTTTGGTCGCCGGACGGCGCCAGCGTGGTGGCCAGCATCCGCGTGGCCGGCAAGCAGGAGCCGTGGTCGACCAACTTCGACCTGTACCGCTTCGACGCCGCGGGCAAGCAGGCGCCGGTCAACCTGACCGCCTCCAACCCAGCCTGGGATGCCGGCCCGGTGTTCAGTGCCGACGGCAAGACGCTGTTCTACCGCGCGATGAAGCGCCCGGGCTTCGAGGCCGACCGCTTCGGCCTGATGGCGATGGACGTTGCCAGCGGCAAGACCCGCGAGATTGCCCCGCAGTGGGATCGTTCGGCCGGTGGCATCACCCTGTCCGCCGACGGCGCCAGCATCTACACCACCGCCGACGACCTCGGCGAACACCCGCTGTTCCAGATCGACGTGGCCAGCGGCAAGGCCACCAAGCTGATCGGCGACGGCAGCGTGACCTCGGTCGACGTGGCCGGCAACAGCGTGGCGATCACCCGCAACAGCCTGAAGAGCAACGACCAGGTGCTGGTCGGCCTGCTGCCGGCCGCGGGCGAAGCCATCGGCGAACTGCGCGCGCTGACCCCGGCCGCAGGCGAGGTGCTGAAGGACGTGTCCTTCGGCGACTACGAGCAGTTCGAGTTCAAGGGCTGGAACAACGACACCGTGCACGGCTACGTGGTCAAGCCGCACAACTACCAGGAAGGCAAGTCCTACCCGGTGGCGTTCCTGATCCACGGCGGCCCGCAGGGCAGCTTCGGCAATGGCTGGAGCTACCGCTGGAACCCGCAGACCTACGCGGGCCAGGGCTACGCGGTGGTGATGATCGACTTCCACGGCTCCACCGGCTATGGCCAGGCATTCACCGATGCGATCAGCCAGCACTGGGGCGACCGCCCGCTGGAAGACCTGCAGAAGGGCTGGGATGCGGCACTGAAGAAGTATTCCTTCCTCAACGGTGACAAGGCCTGCGCGCTGGGCGCCAGCTACGGCGGCTTCATGGTCAACTGGATCGCCGGCAACTGGAACGGCCCGTTCAAGTGCCTGGTCAACCACGACGGCGTGTTCGACCAGCGCATGATGGGCTACGCCACCGAAGAACTGTGGTTCACCGAGTGGGAGCAGGGCGGCACGCCGTACCAGAAGGCCGCCAACTACGAGAAGTTCAACCCGGTCAACCACGTGGCGGACTGGAAGAAGCCGATCCTGGTCATCCACGGCCAGCAGGACTTCCGCATTCCGGTCGAGCAGGGCCTGGCCGCGTTCACCGCCGCCCAGCGCCAGGGCATCGAATCGAAGTTCCTGTACTTCCCGGATGAAAACCACTGGGTGCTGAAGCCGAACAACAGCATCCTGTGGCATGACACCGTCAATGCCTGGCTGAAGCAGCACATCGGCAATTGATGATTGCAGCGCCGCCCTTCGGGGCGGCGCTTTTGTTTCACCCTCTGCTTTACCGGTGGGGGCCGACCGTTGGTCGGTACACCTTCCTGGT
>NZ_JBHHMJ010000449.1:0-330 GCF_042136455.1 Stenotrophomonas sp. 3diitr2024 | reverse complement strand
GGGTGACAACTACTTCGCCGCACTCAACTCGGCGGTGTTCTCCGATGGCAGCTTCGTGTTCATTCCCAAAGGCGTGCGCTGCCCGATGGAACTGAGCACCTACTTCCGCATCAACGCCATGTAGTCACTATCGCTGGCCTTGCCCTTCAACGTCGCGTCCTTGTTGAAGTGGAAGATGCCGAAGCCGCCGGCCATGCGGATAAGCGCACTGTCGATCTGGTCGAAGCTGGCCGGCAGGTTGGACAACACATCGACGAACACCGGTACCTGTGCGGCGGCCAGCTCCGGCGCCAGCTGCCAGGCTTCGCTGCCACCGGCGATGGCGATCTT
>NZ_JBHHMJ010000439.1:0-342 GCF_042136455.1 Stenotrophomonas sp. 3diitr2024 | reverse complement strand
CCCCCCCCCCCCCCCCCCCCCCCCCCCCCCCCCCCCCCCCCCCCCCCCCCCCCGGCCCCTGACAGTTTCCTGCGCGGCCCGCCACGGAATGAAAGAAGAAAATCAAAGGCAAAAGCGGGTCGCGCGCTGCGCTTGCTCATGTAGAGCAGAGCCAACGCTCGGCTTGCTGTTGCCCGTGCCCAAAAGCAGCCGAGCACGGGCTCGGCTCTACAAAAGACCCTCAAACAAAGAGGGACGCGGCGAAGCCGCGTCCCTCTTTTAAATTCCGTCCCGACAACCCAATGCTCTTCGATCCGTCACCGGGAAACTGTCAGAGGTGGGGCGGGTTTGGGTCGCGGGGGT
>NZ_JBHHMJ010000438.1:0-269 GCF_042136455.1 Stenotrophomonas sp. 3diitr2024 | reverse complement strand
GTTGATCGACGCCGCCGAAGTCACCACGCCGGCCTTCCAGGAACTGATCGACAACATGTTCCAGACCATGTACGACGCCCCGGGCATCGGCCTGGCGGCCACCCAGGTGGACGTGCACAAGCGCTTCATGGTCATCGATGAAACGCGCGTAGCCCGCATCGAAATCCACGGTATGCAGGCGGCGATGGAAGTGCACGGTGGCACCGGCCTGTTCGGCCAGTTCCAGCAGCGTGGTGTTCAGATCGCTGCGATGGATCGACCAGATCACC
>NZ_JBHHMJ010000436.1:0-1441 GCF_042136455.1 Stenotrophomonas sp. 3diitr2024 | reverse complement strand
CCCCCCTTCGACAGTTTCCTGTCGTCCGTGGGGTCGGATCCCGTTGTTGCGCAACGGGCTCCGACCCCTGTTGATGGGCCATGAGGACGGTAGATCCACGCCATGCGTGGATGGATTTCTGGTTCATCTGTGCCTCACGCGGTGGGCCGATGAAGGTTCATGCTATGGGGCCACGCAACGCACAGGACATCGCATTCCCCATGGCACGGACCCGGGTCGGCATCATCTTCGGGGGCAAGTCTTCCGAGCACGAAGTTTCACTGCAGTCGGCGAAGAACATCCTCGATGCGCTTGATCGCGAGCGCTTCGAGCCGGTGCTGGTCGGCATCGACAAGCAGGGCCAGTGGCATCTGAGCGAGCCTGCGACCTTCCTGCTCAATGCCGATGATCCGGCACGCATCGCGCTGCATCGCTCCGGCCAGTCGCTGGCGGTCCTTCCCGGTGCCGAGCAGGCACAGCTGCAGCCCTCCGATGCGGCCAGCGTGCTGGGCCAGATCGATGTGGTGCTGCCGATCGTGCACGGGCCTCTGGGCGAGGACGGTGCGCTGCAGGGCCTGCTGCGCATGGCCAACCTGCCCTTCGTCGGTTCGCCGGTACTGGGCTCGGCAGTGGCGATGGACAAGGACGTGACCAAGCGCCTGCTGCGCGACGCCGGGCTGCAGGTGGCGCCGTGGCTGTGCATCCGCCGCCACCAGGTGGCGGAAGTGGATGTCGATGCGGTGATTGCCCAGCTTGGCCTGCCGCTGTTCGTGAAGCCGGCCAACCAAGGCTCGTCGGTAGGCGTGAGCAAGGTCAAGGATGCGGCGGGCTTTGCCGAAGCGCTGGCATTGGCGCTGCGCTACGACCACAAGGTGCTGGTGGAATCGGCGGTGATCGGCCGTGAGATCGAGTGCGCGGTTCTGGGCAACGAACATCCGCAGGCCAGCCTGTGCGGCGAGGTGGTGGTGCACGACGAGTTCTACGCCTACGACACCAAGTACATCAACGCCGATGGTGCCGAAGTGGTGGTACCCGCGGATATCGATGCTGCAACACAGGCACGCATCCAGCAGATCGCGCTGCGGGCCTACCAGGCGCTGGAGTGTGCCGGCATGGCGCGCGTGGATGTGTTCCTCACTGCGGGCGGCGACATCATCATCAACGAGGTCAACACGCTGCCGGGCTTCACCCGCATCAGCATGTACCCGAAGCTGTGGGGTGCCAGCGGCGTGGACTACACCACGCTGATCACCCGCCTGATCGAGCTGGCGCTGGAGCGCCATGTGGCCGATCGCGGGCTGCAGAGCGCTGTGTAACGTCGTGATCGCCCGCAGAGCACCTATATCCGTCGCCCGCCGTACTGGGAGGGCGCACTGGCCGGTGAGCGCACGCTGTCGGGTATGCGCCCGCTGGCGGTGCTGCCGGACAACATCACCACCGACCACCTGTCGCCGTCCAACGC
>NZ_JBHHMJ010000426.1:0-12783 GCF_042136455.1 Stenotrophomonas sp. 3diitr2024 | reverse complement strand
GGGTCAGAACCCTTTCGCTGGCGAAAGGGTTCTGACCCCAGGATCAGCGCCGTCGCTCCAGCCACCACAGCAGCGATGCGCACAGCACGAACGCCAGCCACCACGGCCAGCGCGATCCCGGCACGGGTTGCATCAGCGACGCGGTTGCCGGGGAGCTGCCCGCCAGCGCCTGCGTGGTTGCATCGATCATTGCCTGCTGATGCAGCGCGGGCGCGTCCTTCGGGTCGAATGCATAGCGCCAGAGGGTAGCGTCGCCGTGCTGCAGGCGCTGCCAGCCCGCCTCGCGCGGCCACCAGCCCGCGCAGCGCAGGTCTGACGTCGCGCCATCGACGATCAGCGGCGTGCCTTCGCCGCGTGCGTTGAAGGCCTGCAGCGGCGCCTGCACGCCGCATAGCGCCTGCCGTTCGCCCGCCCAGCTGATCGGCTGTGGCGACCACAGCGCCTCACCGCTGCCCTGCGCCCGCGCCAGCGTGGCAACCACGCCGCTCCACAGTTCGCCGTGGCGGTCATCGCGGCCGGCCAGCACCCAGCGCCAGCTGTCGGTGATGGGCAGCAGGCCGATGCGGCCTTTGCCGGCAGCGCGCCAGCCACCGACAGCCTTGCCGGTGCGATCGTGCAGCAGCGCGTTGCTGCCAGGTACCTGCAGCGCCAGTGCTTCCAGTGTGGGCAGCGCGGCGTCGTACGAACTGCGGTCTGCCTCTTCGCCGTAGCCGGTCGGCAGCGTACCCGCGGCGAGCGGGCCACGTCGTGCGGCGAGGACCGCGCTCTCGCCGTCGCCGGGAAGTTCGAGGACCTGGCTGCTGCCATCCCCCCGCAGCGGCAGGCCCAGATCGTGCAGGCGTTGGCGCGCGCTGGCCGAAGGGGCGCCCGCACTGCGTACCAGCACGCCCAGTCCTTCGCGCAGCGCCTGCCGCACAGCGGCCAGCTGGGCGGCATTCAGTGCCACCAGGCTGCGCTCGTCCAGCAGCAGCAGATCGCTGCGCGCCAGCGACGCCGCGTCCAGCGGCAAGGCCCCGTCGCCAACGCTCAGGCCGGCACCGGTATCGGCCTGCACCTGCACGCGGATGCCGGCATCGGCTGCCCAGCGGCGCAGGTACTTCAGTTCGGGGCCCGGCGCGCTGGCACGCACCTGCAGGCGCAACGGCGCCGCCGGCAGGGTCTGCTGCGGCACCGGTGCGCTGTCCACCACATGGCCGTCGGCATCGAGCAGGCGCAGCTGGAATACGCTGCGGCCTTCGGCGCGGGTGATGCCACTCAACTGAACGTGGCCGTCTTCGGCAACATCCGCGCGATCGACCACGCTGCCGGCCGGGTCGAGCAGTTCCGCCTTTGCCCTGGCAACGCCACGCGCCTGTGCCTGTACCTCGAAGCGTGCGCCGGGCGCGGCGTCGGCCGGTGGCTGCAAGGCGACCCAGCCGCGCGGCGTCGCTGTCGGCTGCCAACGTACGTCGCGTGGCAGTACTGCGTCGCGGTCACGCGCGACCAGGCCGGCACCAACCAGCGTCAGCGTGGAGGCCGGATGCTGCCGCAGCGCGGTGGCCAGGTCGGGTACGCGCTTTGCGCCGGGCACATCGGCAGCTTCCGGCAACAGCCACAGCGGACCTTCGCTGGCCGGGAACGCGCCGGCCCTGCTGGCATCGATTCCGAGCACAACCAACCCGCCTGCGGGTTGCTGGCGGGGGGGCGGCACCAGGCAGAAATACAGCAGCGTGGCGACGATGACCTGCAGCCCGATCACCCCCCAGCGGCGGCCACGGTGCGTGGTGTTGCCGCGCGACTGGCGAACGCTGGCGATCGCCACGATCACAGCGAGTGCCAGGGCGATCCACAGGTTCAGGCCGGAGGGGTTCATGGCTGCTCCTCCAATGCGTCCAGGTAGCGCTGGCCCATCGCATCGGCGGCACCGCGCCGCATCGCCTGCGGCAGTGGACGCTGCAGCGCCCGCCACAACTGAGCGCGCAGGCGCTGGCGGCAGTCGCGGCAACCGGGCTCGATGCGCAGCTGCTCGATGGCGGCAGCCAGATCCAGCGCATCGGGCAGGTAGGCGGCATTGCGCTGCTGCCAGGCAGCGAGTGCGTCGAGGTCGGGCGCGCTGGTGTCATCACCGAGGCGCTGCCAGGCTTCGATGATGGCCGGGTCGGGCGGCGTGCGTGCGGCCAGCGGCAGTTCGCGACTGGCCAGTCCGGTGCGATCGCCGCCCAGCCGACGGCCTTCATCGATCGGTGGCAGCTCTGGCCCGACCCGGGCCAGATAGATGCGTTCGGCCTGCTGCACCTGCTTGATGAAACCCAGCGCCTTGTAGGCAAATGGCAACGCCTGCTCTGGCCGGCCCTGGCGCAGCTCGCCTTCGGCCGACCACATCTGGTCCAGCGCGGCCTTCAGCGTGGCCCGGGTCTGCGGGTCGAGCAGGGTCGCGGCCTCGGCATGGTCATGGGTGTGGCCGTATTCGGAGAGCACATCGGTGGCGCTGCCGAACACCGGTGGCGAATCGGCATTGGACGCCTTGCCGCCGTGATCGTGGCCATGCTCATCGTGTGCCCCGGCCTCGGTGCCATGGTCGTGCTCGTGCTCGTCGTCGTGGCTGCCTGCAGCTGGCGCATCGCTGGTGGGCAGGCCGCTGGTCGGCGGCGGCTTCGGTGCGCCTTCGCTTTCCTCACCCAGGAACTGGCCGTAGCGCAGGCGCAGGATGCGCTGGTCGACACCGATCGCATCGCTGCGCTTCACGAAGTCCTCGGCAGTGAGGCTGCGTCGCTGCCGGATCAGCGCTTCGGCATCGATGATGATCTGCCGCTGGCTGCGGAAGTAGGCCGGCAGCGTCTTCTTGATGCGGCCTTCCAGTTCGGCACCGAGTGCAACCTCGGCGCTGGGCAGGCGCAGGATCACGCTGCTGCTGCGCCCGGCCTGCGGTGTTGGCGCGTGGTTGTCGCGTACTTCCAGCTGGGCGATGACATCGCTGCCGGGCTGCGCGCCCAGCGCAGCCAGGTCGAGGGTGTACGCGAAACGCCGTGCAGTCGCTTCGCCGCTGCCGGTGAGGCCGACACTGCGGCGAACGAAGGTGATGTTCTCGCCGCTGCCCTGGGTAATGGTGATCGATAGCGTTGCCTGCGTGGCCACGGCGTAGTCATCGCTGGCTTCGAAGCGCAACGACCACTGGCGTTGCCCGGGCGTGCCCAGCACCAGGGTCGCGGCGGGCTCCAGCACGCGCACGCTGGGCGCACGATCAGCGACCACATCCAGGCGATGCAGGTGGGTCTGGGCCAGTGCAGGTTCGCTCACCACGCGGTACAGCACAGGCACGCGCGCCACATCCTGAGCCAGCCACTGCCCATCCTGCTCGCTCAGCGGCAGCCGGCGGCCGTCGTGGAACTGAAGCCATGCCTTGTCCGGCGCGCGATCGAAGCGCAACGACCACGACAGCCGGCTGTCCGCGGCGACCTTGGCATCCAACGCATTCTGGGTGCGCGTGGCCTGGCCGGTATAGGCCGGTGCGTCGATCCGCAGGCGGGTGGACTGAAGGTGCAGCGGGCCGGCGGCAGCCGTGCTGACAGGCGCCGATGTGCGGGCCGGTGCGGAGCCGGGGCCGGAACGTGGCCAGCCGAATGCCAGCGCAGTGATCGCCAGGCCTGCGACCCAGCTCAGGGCCAACGCCCTGCGCGGCCAGCGCGGACGCAGGTCCGGTGTCGCGCGCTCCAGCGTGGCCAGCACATGCGCGCGCTGGCGCTGCTGCAGCGGATTGAGCGTTGCCATATCGGCGAACAGCAGGTCGGCACTGTCCTCGCTGGCACCGCCGGCATCGAGCTGACGCTGCACCCACTGTGGGTCCAGCTGGCGGGCACGTGCGGTGGCGAGCGCTGCGCAGGCGAGCACGCTGACCGTGCCGACCACGCAGGCGATATCGAAGCCCGCCAGGCGCAGCGCCAGCGTCGTCGCGGCCAGCGCCCACGGCAGGCCCAGCAGCAGGGTAACGAGTGCACGGCGACGGCGTGCGCGTTGCCAGGCGTACTGCAGGGTGTTCATGCGGCCCCCCTGCGCCGGCGACTGCTGGCCACCCAGCGCTCCAGCGCGAACAGCACCACGATGACCAGCAGCAACCACGTGGCTGGCTCACGCGCTGGGGGCGCTATGGCGGGCAGTGCGGCCCGGCGTGGTGCCTGGTCCTGTGCATCGCCGAGGCGCGGTGACGCTGGCGGTTGCAGGGCCAGCAGCAGGGCACGCGGCAACTGCGGGTCGCGCAGCGCAGCGTTGCCTGAGGCATCCCAGTCGCTGGGTAGTGACAGCAGGACGCCGTGGCCGATGCGCTGCTGCCACAGCAGTGGTGTGCCGTCGGCGTTGCGCAGCAGGATGCCGGCGCCGCGAGCAGGCTTGCCGGCGCTCACTGCACGACCGCCGTCGCGCAGCCACGCCTGCCAGCTCGCCGGCAGTGCATCGCTGCGGCTCCATACGCCGATCTCGCCGCGTTCGGGCAGGGCATCGGCCGACAGAGGAGCGAGCGGCGCCTGCATGCCCCACGCGCGCTGCAGTGCGTTCACCCAGTGCTGGGCGGCGGCCGGCGCATCGCTGTGCACGCGCAGACGCGGCATCGTCGCGGCACTCGGTTGCGGAGTGGCCGGTATCGGTTGCGGCCGCCACTGCACTTCGCGCGACAGCTGCAGGCGGGCGCCATCCAGACCGGGCAGGGGATCGGGAACGTGCACGGTCAACGCGGTGCCGGCGGGCAGCTGTGCATCCAGCTCACGCAACAGGCTGGGCAGCGATGTGCTGGATGCCGGCGGTGCCTGATCGATGCTGGGGAAGCCGGGCGCCAGCCAGTGCCAGTTGCCCGCTTCGGCGGTGCCGCGCAGTGCGGTCGCGTCCAGTCCGGGAGCCACTACCGTCCAGGCAGTGGGGACCGGGGCAGGGCCGACCAACGCAGGGCGCGCCAGCAGCATGGCCAATGCGGCCAGCAGCAACAGGCGCACCAGCAGCAACGGCCAGTCATCGAAGCGGATGCGCTGGCGCGGGCGGATCTGTGCACGCAGCCAGCGCAGCGCGGCGAAATCCAGCGGCGTGTACGGATGACGCCGGGCCAGATGGATCAGCAGCGGCGGCAACCACGCAGCGAGCGCGGCCAGGCCCAACGGGAACAGCAGGGTCATGCACCGCCCCCACGACCGAACAGCACCTGCAGTGGATGATCCAGCGGCTGGTCGAGCCAGCCGGTGGCACTGGCGATGCCGCTGGCCTGCAGGCGCGACTGCAATGCGTTGCGTGCGTCGGCGAAGCGCTGCAGGTAATCGGCGCGGATCGCCGCGCCATCGCCCAGCAGTTCCTCGCCCGTTTCCGGATCGCGGAAGCGATGGCCGGCGTCGAACGGGAAATCGCGCTCGTCGGCGGTGAGGATCTGCAGCAGTGCCACTTCACGGCGTGCGCTGGCCAGTTGCTCCAGCAGCACGATGCAGGCCGCGTCGAAGCCATCACCAATCGCCAGCAGCAGGTCGCCCGGACGCACACGCTCCCACAGCGGGCGCAGGCGATCGGCCACGGGCCAGCCGCCGCGTGCCTGAAGAGCATGCAGTTGCAGATGCACGCGGTCACGCTGGCGTGCGCCGTTCGCTGCGGGCACCAACTGCAGTCCATCGCCATTGATCGCCAGCAGGCCGAAACGGTCGCCCTGCTGCAGCGCCAGTTCCACCACGCAGGCGGCCACGCCGCGCATGTGATCCAGGCGCGTGCGCTGCGGTGCCGCGCGATCGGCCTGGCCGGCCGAGGCGGTGGCATCGAGCAACAGCCAGACCGTGATCGGGCTTTCGCGTTCGGATTCGCGCACGAAGAAGCGGTCCGAACGCGCGTACAGCTTCCAGTCGATCTGGCGCAGCTCGTCGCCCGGTTCGTAGGCCCGGTACTGCGCGAACTCGAGGCCGGCACCGCGGCTGCGGCTGGCGTGCTGGCCGATGCCACTGGCGCCGCTGGCCAGGCGCGGCCGCAGCCGCAGCAGGCGCAGGCGCGCACGCAGTTCCGGAGGCAAGGTCAGCGGGGTACCGGCGTTCACGCGTGGCTCAACCCGGGAACGGCACGGCCTGCAGCAGGGCGGCGACCACGTCGTCGGCACGCTTCTGCTCGGCCTCGGCGGCGAACGACAGCAGCAGGCGATGGCGCATCACCGGTGCGGCCAGTGCCTGCACGTCCTCGCGGGTGGCGGCGAAGCGGCCCTGCAGCAGTGCGCGCGCTTTTGCCGCGAGCACCAGCGACTGGCCGGCGCGCGGACCGGCGCCCCACTTCACCCATTGGTTGATCGCCGCCGGGGCGCCTTCGCTTGGCCGGCTGGCGCGCACCAGGCGGGTGATCCAGGCCAGCACGTCGGGGCTGACATGCACCTGCCGCACAGCCGCCTGCAGGGCGATCACCGCCTCGGCATCCATCACTTTCGGCACCGCGTCGGTGGCACCGCCGGTGGTCTGTTCCAGGATCCGCCGCTCCTCGTCTTCGCTGGGGTAATCCACCAGCACGTGCAGCAGGAAGCGGTCCAGCTGTGCCTCTGGCAGCGGGTACGTGCCGGCCTGCTCGATCGGGTTCTGCGTGGCCAGCACGAAGAACGGAGCGGGCAGCGCGTAGGTGGTTCCGGCGTAGCTGACGGTGCGTTCCTGCATTGCCTCCAGCAGTGCGGCCTGGGTCTTGGGCGGGGTGCGGTTGAGTTCGTCGGCCAGCAGCAGGTGGGTGAAGATCGGGCCCTGCTGGAAGCGGAAATGGCGATGGCCGGTGCCATGGTCTTCCTCCAGCAGCTCGGTGCCGAGGATGTCACTGGGCATCAGGTCGGGGGTGAACTGCACACGCCCGAACTGCAGTTCCAATGCCTGGCCGAGCGAGCGTACCAGCAGGGTCTTGCCGAGCCCGGGCGCACCTTCCAGCAGGCAGTGGCCGCCGGCCAGCAGGCCGATCAGCAGCTGCTCGACCACGGTGTGCTGGCCCACCACCGCGCGTGCGAGCGCGGCGCGCAGTTCATCCAGCCGCGGCAGCAGGGAATCGAGGTCGGAGGAATTCATGGGCGTGCAGATCCTGTCAATTGTTCAACGCGTACATCACGATGTTGACGCCAAAGCGGGTGTTGTCTTCGGCCAGGAAGCGCTTGTTGCGCCAGTCGTAGTCCCACTCGCAGCCATAGTCCTTGTTGCTGTAGAGCAGGCCCAGCCGACCATCGACCTCGATGCCCTTCAGATAGTCGTGCACCAGGTCGTCGCCCCAGCCGTTGAGTTCGAAGCTGGTGGCGGGCGGACCGTCCGGGAAGCGGAAGAAACTGCGGTACAGCGCGTGGCTGTTGGGCAGTTTCTGCAATGCCTTCGGACCGAACAGGCGGCCCATCTGTGCTTCGAACGAGGTGGCGAACAGCCCGTCGATGTCATGGTTGCAGTCGTCGACGAAGACGAAGCCGCCATTGCGCACGTAGCGCACGAAGTTCTGCCGTTCGGCGGCGTTGAACTCCACCAGCGTGTGTCCGGCCAGGTAGCAGAACGGCGCTTCCAGCATGCGCGGGTCGGCCAGGGCCACCACGTGTTCCTGCGGGTCCACGCGCAGCGATGTGTAGTCGATCAGCGAGGTGATCAGGTTGGATGGCATGCGCGCGTCCACGTCCCAGTCACCGGAGTCGTACTGCAGGCGGGTGAACCAGAAGTCATAGCGCGAACTGCGCGGGCCTGCCTGTGCCCAGGCCGGCAGCGCCGCCGCCGAAGCGGCAGCGGCCAACCAGCGCAGGCAGGCCCGGCGATCCATCAGACCGCGTCGGACAGCGAGGTGAAGGTGAAATCGCGCAGCTTCATCGGCGGGATCATCATCACGTAGCTGGATTCATCACCGGCCACACGCACCGGCTTGCCCAGCTCTTCGATGTTGTTGAGCATGATCACCGGCGACTCGTTGAAGCGGAAGTTCTTCACCGGATGCTTGATCTGGCCGTTCTCGATGTAGAAGGTGCCGTCGCGGGTCAGGCCGGTCAGCAGCACGGTCTGCGGATCGACCATGCGGATGTACCAGGTACGCGTGACCAGGATGCCCTTCTGGGTGCCGCGCACCAGCTCGGCGGTGCTCTTGTCGCCACCGCTCATCAGCAGGTTGCCCGGCGAGGCCTTGGCGGTCTTGCCCTGCTTCTGCGCCCAGAAGCGCGAGTAGTCCAGATTGGCGATCCTGCCGTTCTCGATGATGGCCATGCGTTCGCGCGGCAGCCCTTCGTTGTCCCACGGCAGCACCGGTGCATCCGGATGCCACGGGTCGGCGATCATGGTCACGCGCGGGTCGTAGACCTGCTCGCCCAGCTTGTTGCCGCCGCCCTTCTTCGACAGGAAGCTGCGGCCTTCATCGGCCGAGCGTGCACTGAAGAAGTTCATCATGAAGCTGATCAGGCCTGCCGCTGCGGCCGGCTCCAGGATGACCGTGTACTTGCCCGGTTCCAGTGCCTTGGCTTCGGCCGATTCGGTGGCCTTGCGCATGGCGATGCGGATGTCCTGGTCAGCCTTGAAGTCCGCCGCGTCCTTCAGGTTGCGGCCGACCCAGCCCGAACCGCGGCCATCTTCGGTGCGCACAGTGCAGGTGTAATCGAAGTTGGTGGTGCGCTGGTAAGCGAAGTTGCCGTTGCTGTTGGCGGTGGCCTGGAAGCCCTGGCCGTCCTCCAGGAAGCCGGCGGCGACCAGGCCGTGGCCGCGGCACGGGGCGATCGAATCGGCAGCGACCTTGGCACGGAAGGCCGGATCGATCGCGGCGGTGGATTCGCTGAAGGTCGGGCTGGCGCGGTAGCTCTGCTTGCCGATGGCCGGCATGAACTCCGGGTTCTCCGGGGCCAGGCGGGCCAGGTCTTCGGCACGGCGTACCACGCGTTCCAGCGCGGCGTCGTCGAACTCGTTGATCGAGGCAGTGCCGACGCGCTTGCCGAAGGCGACGGTGACCGCCAGCTCGGTGTTGTCGACGATGCCACTGGTGGAGACATTGTTCAGCGCGAAACGGATGTTGCCGCTGATCGCGCCGGCCAGCACGGCGGTGCACTCGTCGGCCTTGGACAGGGCGATGACCTTGTCGAGGATGGCCTTGGCCTGGGCTTCGGTGAAGATACTCATGGTGTAAGGGCTCCTGACCGGTCAGCCGAGGCTGCGTGCGGTGTTGATGACGTTGATGCCGTTGAAGCGCGCGGTCGACGAACCGTGCGAGACCGCCGAGACCTGTCCCGGCTGGCCCTTGCCGTCGAAGAACGAACCGCCCAGGCGGTAGTCACGCTCGTCGGCCACGGCGGTACAGGCATTCCAGAACTCCGGCGTGCGGATCTGGTAGGCCACGTCTTCCAGCATGCGGGTGATCTGGCCGTTCTTGATCTCGTAGAACAGCTGGCCGCCGAACTGCGCGTTGTAGCGCTGCTGGTCGATCGAGAACGAACCGTCACCGATGATGTAGATGCCGTTCTCCACGTCCTTGATCAGGTCCGGCACGCTCAGCGGCTTCTTGCCCGGTGCCATCGACACGTTGGCCATGCGCTGGAACTGCACGCTGGACCACGAGTCGGCATAGCAGCAGCCGTCGGACTCGGTCTTGCCGAGGATGTGGGCCTGGTCGCGGATGGTCTGGTAGTCCACCAGCTTGCCGTTGCTGATCAGGTCCCAGCGCTTGCACTTCACGCCTTCGTCGTCGTATGCCACTGCGCCGAGGCTGCCTGGCTGGGTCTTGTCGGCGAAGATGTTGACCAGCTCGCTGCCATACTGGAAACGCTGTTCGCGCTTGTCCAGGGTGGCGAAGCTGGTGCCGGCGTAGTTGGCCTCGTAGCCGAGCACGCGGTCCAGTTCCAGCGGGTGGCCAATCGACTCGTGGATGGTCAGCCAGGTGTGCGACGGGTCGAGCACCAGGTCGTACTTGCCCGGCTTCACCGACGGCGCCTTCAGCTTTTCCTGCGCCTGCCGGGCGGCGGCGATGGCGTCTTCCTTCATGTCGTAGGAAGAACTGTAGTTGACCACGCCATTCGGGCTGACCACCTTGCCCGCGGCGGCGCCGTCCAGGTATTCGTAGCCCAGGCCCATCGGCGAGGACAGGCCCGATCGGGTGCGGAACTTGCCGCTGGCCTTGTCGATGGCGGTGACCGTCATCGGCGCCCAGATGCGGTGCACGTCCTGGTCGATGTAGGAACCGTCGGTGGAGGCGAAGTACTTCTGCTCGTTGACCAGGAACAGCATCGAGTTGACGAAGCTGGCACCGGCGCCCATTGCGGCGGCGTTGACGTCCAGCAGCAGGCCGACCTTGTCCTTGATCGGCACCTCCATCGCATTCTTGCGGATCGGCGTGCGCCAGCTCACCTCACCCACGCCCGGCGCCTTGGCCAGCTGCACCGGCGCGGTCTGCACGCCGGCATTGGCCTTGGCGATCGCCGCCGCCTGCTGCGCGGCCCTGGCCACGTCGGCGGTACCCAGTGCGTTGGTGGCGGCGAAGCCCCAGGCACCGTTGACGATCACGCGGATGCCGACGCCGGTGGACTCGGTGTTCACCACGTTCTGCACCTTGTCTTCGCGGGTGATCACGAACTGCCGCAGGTAGCGGCCGATACGCACGTCGCAGTAGGTGGCACCGGCGCTGCGTGCGGCCTGCAGAGCGGCGTCGGCCAGGCGCTTCTTCAACGCCGGGTCGAGGCTGGACTGCAGTTGCTCGGCGGCGATCACCTTGCCGAAGAAGGAGGGCACGATCAGCCCACCCGCGGTAAGCCCGGTCAGGGCCAGGAAGTCACGTCTTTGCAAGGCTGCTCTCCATGTCGAAGGATGGGTGGCTCAAGCGCCGAGACTGCGCGCGGTGTTGATGATGTTGATGCCGTTGAAGCGGGTGGTGGACGAACCGTGCGAGACCGCCGAGACCTGGCCGGGCTGGCCCTTGCCGTCGAAGAACGAACCGCCCAGGCGGAAGTCACGCTCATCGCAGATGGCGGTGCAGGCATTCCAGAATTCCGGCGTGCGGATCTGGTAGGCCGCATCCTCTACCATGCCGGCGATCTTTCCGTCCTTGATCTGGTAGTACAGCTGGCCGCCGAACTGCGCGTTGTAGCGCTGCTGGTCGATCGAATACGAACCGCGGCCGTGGATGTAGATGCCGTTCTCCACGTCCTTGATCATGTCCGCGACGCTGAGCGGTTGCTTGCCCGGCGCCAGCGAGACATTGGCCATGCGCTGGAACTGCACGCTGGACCAGGAATCGGCATAGCTGCAGCCATGCGATGCATCGCGGCCGAGGATGTGGGCTTCATCGCGGGTGGCCTGGTAGTCGACCAGGATGCCGTCTCGCACCAGGTCCCAGCGCTGGGTCTTTACGCCTTCGTCGTCGTAGCCGACCGCACCGAGGCTGCCGGGCTGGGTCTTGTCGGCGAAGAAGGTGACGATGTCGCTGCCCCAGCGGAAACCCGCATCGCGCTTGTCCAGCGTGGCGAAGCTGGTACCGGCGTAGTTGGCTTCGTAGCCGAGCACGCGGTCCAGCTCCAGCGGGTGGCCGACGTTCTCGTGAATGGTCAGGAACAGGTTGGACGGGTCCAGCACCAGGTCATACTTGCCGGGCTTCACCGACGGCGCCTTCAGTTTCTCGCGTGCGTGGCGGGCGGCCGCAATGGCGTCCTCGACCGGGTCGTAGGAATCGCGGTAGGCAGTGATGCCGCCGGGCAGCTGCACCTTGCCGCGCGCATCGCCATCGAGGAACTCATAGCCCATGCCCATCGGCGAGGACAGGCCGGCGCGGGTGCGGAATTTGCCGCTGGCCTTGTCGATGGCGGTGGCGGTGAACGGCAGCCAGATGCGGTGGATGTCCTGGTCGATGAACGAGCCGTCGCTGGACGCAAAGTACTTCTGCTCGTTGACCAGGAACAGGGTGGAATTGATGTAGTCGGCGCCCGCATTCAGCGCGGCGGCATTGAGGGCCAGCAGCAGCTCGACCTTGTCTTGGATCGGCACCGCCATCGCGTTCCTGCGGATGGGCGTCTGCCAGCGTACTTCACCGACGGACGGCGTGGGTGCCAGTTGCACCGGGCGGGTCTGGATGCTGGCGTTGGCGCGGGCGATTGCCGCCGCCTGCTCGACTGCCGCGCGCACGGCGGCCTCGGTCTGCTGATGGGTGGCAGCAAAGCCCCAGGCACCGTTGACGATCACCCGCACGCCCACGCCGGACGATTCTCGGTTGGTCACATTGCCGACCTGGTGCTCGCGGGTGATGACCGACTGGTTGAGGTAGCGGCCGATGCGCACATCGCAGTAGCTGGCCTTGGCCGTGCGTGCGGTGGCCAGCGCGACCTCGGCCAAGCGCCGGCGCTGGGCGGTATCGACCGGCGCCAGCAGCTGCTCGGCGGCGATGGCACGGGAATGCGGCAGCAGCAGGCCGGCCAGGCCCAGGCCGGAAAAAGCCAGGAACTCACGTCGTTGCACAGCGTTTCTCTCTCTCGCTTGCGTGCGGTCGGCAACGCGCCGGACCGATCACGTCAACTCCTCGACTTTCGCCAGCGCGGCGCAACCGGGCAAGTGACTGCAGTCATGGTTGGGGAGGGTTTCGGCAGGGCTCGCAGCCCCTGCACCTGCTTCAAGCCAGGGCAACGTCAACGTCAGAAGCGGGCATTCCGTGAGTGGGCGGGGCGGTGTCGGATTGCGGGGACGCCGTGAATCCGTCCATGGAGGCTTGGCAGCCGCATCCATCGCCTCGCTGGCCTTGAAGAAATCAGCATAGGCCTGCATCAGCGGGGCATGCTGGCTGCGCATCCCTTCACCACCATCGCGACGATAGTCCTCGCGGGTGAAATAGCCATCGGCGCGCTCGATC
>NZ_JBHHMJ010000411.1:0-8738 GCF_042136455.1 Stenotrophomonas sp. 3diitr2024 | reverse complement strand
GAGCCCATGCTCGGCTGTGTCGGGGCGTGAGAAGAAGCAGCCGAGCGTGGGCTCGGCTCTACAGCCAACGGATCTGGCCGTCGATGACCGGCTGCACCTGGCCGCCGATCCACACCGTGCCCTGCGCGTCGACCTGCACCTGGACGCGGCCATCGCGGCCCACTTCGCGGCCCTGGCTGGCCACGTAGCGGCCTTCGCCGCCGGGCAGGGCATCGCGCTGCCGCAGCCAGGCGCCGATCAGCGCATTGGCGCTGCCAGTGACCGGGTCCTCGGGCACGCTGGGGGCATCGGCGGGGCAGAACGCACGCACCACGCGGGCATGGCCGGCGCCGGCTTCGTCGGCGAACACCGCCACGCCGGTGGCATCGGTGGCAAGGCTCCAGTCGGCCAGCGCGGCCATGTCCGGCAGCAGGCTGCGCACGGCGTCGGCATCGCGCAGTGGCAGCAGCCACCAGCGTGCGCCGTTGTCCCAGAGTTCGGGCACCTGCCCGTCGGCAGCGAGCGCCAACAGCGCGGCGGGCGCTCCGTCTGCCTCCGTGTCCAGTTGCCGTGCCGGCGGGCTGGCCAGCTGGATCTCCAGTGCCTCGGCCGGGCCGCTCACCCGTACTGGCAGCACCCCTGCCGCGCATTGCTGCAGCAGGGCGCCGTCGCGCGGTTGGGCCAGGCCGCAGGTCACCGCCGCCCAGGCGGCGCCGACGCTGGGGTGGCCGGCGAAGGCCAGCTCACGGGTCGGGGTGAAGATGCGGATGTGGTAGTCGGCGCCGGGCGCGGTGGGGCGCAGGAAGAACACCGTCTCGGACAGGTTCAGCCAGGCGGCCAGGGCCTGCATCTGGCTGCTGGAGAGCGCGTCGGCGTCCAGGATGGCGCCCAGTGGATTGCCGGTTCCGGGGCGGGGGGCGAAGACGTCGAGCTGCAGGTAACGGAGGACGGCCATCTACGGGGATATTGCGCTTAGAATCAAAGGTTCCGCCCCCGAGGGCGGCTTCCCCACATTCTACATAGCCAATCCATGTCAGCTTCCCCCCTTGTCGATCGTTGGATCGTACTGAAGTTCGGCGGCACTTCGGTGTCGCGTCGTCACCGCTGGGACACGATCGGGAAGCTGGCGAAAAAACGCGCGGAAGAGACCGGATCGCGCGTGCTGGTGGTGGTATCGGCGCTGTCCGGGGTCACCAACGAACTGACCGCGATCGCTGATGGCGCGCCGGACAGCGGTGATCGCGTGGCAGCGCTTGTCGAGCGCCATGAGGGCTTCCTGGCCGAACTCGGCCTGGGCCGCGAGGTGCTGGCCGAACGGCTGGCGGCGCTGCAGGGCCTGCTCGACGATGCGCGGGCGGCCACCCGTCCGCTGGATTGGCAGGCCGAAGTGCTGGGCCAGGGCGAGCTGCTGTCCTCCACCCTGGGCGCGGCCTATCTGCGCGACTCGGGCCTGGACATGGGCTGGATGGACGCCCGCCAGTGGCTGGACGCGATGCCGCCGCAGCCGAACCAGAGCGACTGGTCGCAGCGCCTGTCGGTGAACTGCCAGTGGCGCGCAGACGCGGAGTGGATGCAGCGCTTCCGCGCGCAGCCGACCCGCCTGCTGATCACCCAGGGCTTCATTTCGCGGCATGCCGATGGCGGTACCGCCATCCTTGGCCGTGGTGGCTCGGATACCTCGGCGGCGTACTTCGGTGCGCTGCTCGGCGCCAGCCGGGTGGAGATCTGGACCGATGTGCCGGGCATGTTCAGCGCCAATCCGAAGGACGTGCCAGACGCGCGCCTGCTGACCCGCCTGGACTATTACGAGGCGCAGGAAATCGCCACCACCGGCGCCAAGGTGCTGCACCCGCGCTCGATCAAGCCGTGCCGCGATGCCGGCGTGCCGATGGCCATCCTCGATACCGAGCGCCCGGAACTGCCGGGCACCAGCATCGATGGCAGCGCCGCACCGGTGCCGGGGGTGAAGGCGATCAGCCGCCGCAATGGCATCGTGCTGGTGTCGATGGAAGGCATCGGCATGTGGCAGCAGGTCGGCTTCCTGGCCGATGTGTTCAACCTGTTCAAGAAGCACGGCCTGTCGGTGGATCTGATCGGTTCGGCCGAGACCAACGTCACCGTGTCGCTGGACCCGTCAGAGAACCTGGTCAACACCGATGTGCTGGCCGCGCTGTCGGCCGACCTGTCGCAGATCTGCAAGGTGAAGGTGATCGTGCCGTGCGCGGCGATCACCCTGGTGGGCCGCGGCATGCGGTCGCTGCTGCACAAGCTGTCGGACGTGTGGGCCACCTTCGGCCGCGAGCGCGTGCACATGATCTCGCAGTCGTCCAACGACCTGAACCTGACCTTCGTCATCGACGAGGCCGATGCCGATGGCCTGCTGCCGATCCTGCACGCAGAGCTGATCGACAGCGGCGCGATGCCGGTGGAGGAGACCGAAGTGTTCGGCCCGCGCTGGCGCGAGATTGCCGGCACCGTGCGCCCGCGCGGCACGCCGTGGTGGCGCGGCCAGCGTGCGCACCTGCTGCAGCTGGCCGATGCCGGTACGCCGCGCTACGTCTACCACCTGCCGACGGTGCGCGCCCGCGCCCGTGCACTGGCCGCAATCAAGCCGATCGACCAGCGCTACTACGCGATCAAGGCCAACAGCCACCCGGCCATCCTGCAGCTGCTGGAAGCCGAAGGCTTCGGCCTGGAGTGCGTGTCGCACGGCGAGCTGAAGCATGTGTTCCAGCACCTGCCGGAACTGTCGCCCAAGCGCGTGCTGTTCACCCCCAGCTTCTGCCCGCGCAGCGAGTACGAGGCGGCGTTTGCGCTGGGCGTGACCGTGACCGTCGACAACGTGGAAGCGCTGCAGCGCTGGCCGGACCTGTTCCGTAACCGCGAGCTGTGGCTGCGCGTCGATCTGGGCCGGGGTGAGGGCCACCACGCCAAGGTCCGTACCGGTGGCAAGGAGTCCAAGTTCGGCCTGCCGATCGCCCGCGTCGACGAGTTCGTGCGCGCGGCCACCGAACTGGGCAGCCGCGTGGTGGGCCTGCATGCGCACCTGGGCAGCGGCGTGGAAACCGCGCAGCACTGGCGGCTGATGTGCGATGAGCTGGCCGGTTTCGCCCGCCGCATCGGCAGCGTGCAGACCATCGATATCGGTGGCGGCCTGCCGATTCCGTACAGCGATGAAGACGAACCCTTCGACCTGGACGCCTGGGCCGAGGGCCTGGCCGAGGTCAAGGCGCTGCACCCGGCATTCCGCCTGGCGATCGAGCCGGGCCGCTACCTGGTGGCCGAATCGGGCGTGCTGCTGACCCATGCCACCCAGGTGGTGGAAAAGGACGGCGTGCGCCGTGTCGGCCTGGACGCCGGCATGAACGCACTGATGCGCCCGGCGCTGTACGACGCCTGGCATGACATCGAGAATCTCAGCCGCCAGGGCGGTTATGCCGAAGCGGCGTTCGATGTGGTCGGGCCGATCTGTGAATCCAGCGATGTGTTCGGCAAGCGCCGCAAGCTGCCGGTGTCCACTGCGCCGGACGACGTGATGCTGATCGCCGATGCCGGTGCCTACGGCTATGTGATGGCCAACACCTACAACCAGCGGATGCTGCCGCGCGAAGACGTGATCGAATGACCACCGCGCGCGCCCTGCACCCGCCCACCGACACGCCCCGCGCCCTCGCGCGGGCCCGTGCCTGACCGGATACACCATGACTGCTTTCGACAAACACCAGGTTTCCCGCTTCCGCTTCGTCCACTGCGACTTCGCAGCGGATACCGGCGTGGCCCGGCTGGTCTATGCCTTCGACGACGGCCCGGAGATGGTGGAGACCATCACTGTGCCGGGTGCCCCGTTCGTGCTGGACGAGGCGCGCGCCGCTGCCGTGAAGCGTGCGCTGCAGCTGCTGCACCTGATTGCCGGCGTCAGCTACTACAAGGCCGGCGTACCGGATACGGTCAGCATCGACAGTTACAGCATCGATGCCGATACCGCCGCACTGGTTGAGACCATTTACCTCAATGGCCTGGGCGAATTCGCCTACCGTAACGGCCTGAACCTGCGCGGCCGCTTCCGGTTGCCGGTGCAGGGCGAGGCCGTGCAGGCGCCGGCGCTGGGCCTGCAGCCGCACGCACTGGTGGCCATCGGCGGCGGCAAGGATTCGCTGGTCAGCATCGAAGCGCTGCGCCGTGCCGGCGTGGACGAGACCGTGACCTGGATCGGTGGCTCGCAGCTGATCCGTGCGTGCGCCGAGCGCACCGGCCTGCCGACATTGAACCTGGGCCGCACGCTGGCACCGGAACTGTTCGAGTTGAACCGCCAGGGTGCCTGGAACGGCCATATCCCGGTGACGGTGGTGAACTCGGCAATCATGGTGCTGGCCGCCCTGCTGCACGGCGTGGACCAGGTCGTGTTCTCCAACGAGCGTTCGGCCAGCTACGGCAGCCAGATTCCGGGCACCGGCGAAGTGAACCACCAGTGGTCCAAGGGCTGGGCCTGCGAGCAGGCGTTCGGCAGCCATGTGCGGAAGTACGTGGCGGCGGATCTGCAGTACTACTCGCTGCTGCGACCGATGTCCGAGCTGGCGGTGGCCCGCCAGTTCGCCAAGACTGATTTCTACGACGCGCACTTCTCCAGCTGCAACCGCAATTTCCACATCCTCGGCGAGCGCCCGGTGAACCGCTGGTGTGGCGTCTGCCCGAAGTGCCATTTCGTGTTCCTGGCGCTGGCCCCGTTCATGCCCAAGACGCGCCTGGTGCGCATCTTCGGCCGCAACCTGCTGGACGATGCCGAGCAGGCCGGTGGCTTCGATGCGCTGCTGGAATTCCAGGACCACAAGCCGTTCGAGTGCGTGGGTGAAGGCCGCGAATCGCGTGCGGCGATGGCGACGCTGGCGCAGCGCCCGGAGTGGAAGGAAGACGTGCTGGTGAAGCGCTTCTGCAACGAGATCCAGCCGCAGCTGGATGCCGCCGAACTGGAACTGGCGCCGCTGCTGCAACTGCAGGGCGAGCACCGCGTTCCGGCTGCGCTGTGGGAACGGGTGCGTGAAGATTTCGAAGCTTGAAGGAAAGCGCGTCGCGCTGTGGGGCTGGGGCCGCGAGGGCCGCGCCGCGTTTGCGGTGCTGCGTGAGCGCCTGCCCACGCTGCCGCTGAGCCTGTTCTGCCCGGCGGCCGAAGTCGGGGCCGCACGCGTGGAAACACAGGGCGCGCTGGACGTGCGTGGCGAGCCTTCTGCCGAAGCGCTGGCCGCGTTCGACGTGGTGATCAAATCGCCCGGGATCAGTCCCTATCAGCCGATCGCGCTGGCGGCGGCAGCGCAGGGCACCACCTTCATCGGCGGCACTGCGCTGTGGTTCGCCGAGCATGCGGCTGACGATGGCATCGTGCACGACACCGTGTGCGTGACCGGCACCAAGGGCAAGAGCACCACCACCGCGCTGGTCGCGCACCTGTTGCGCGCGGCCGGCCACCGCACCGGACTGGTCGGCAACATCGGGCTGCCGCTGCTGGAGGTGCTGGACCCGCAGCCGGCGCCCGAGTACTGGGCCGTCGAGCTGTCCAGCTACCAGACCGGTGAAGTGGCGCGCAGTGGCGCCCACCCGCAGGTGGCAGTGGTGCTGAACCTGTTCCCGGAACACCTGGACTGGCACGGCAGCGAACGGCGTTACATCGAAGACAAGCTGCGGCTGGTGACGGAAGCCGCGCCGCGCATTGCCGTGCTCAATGCGGCCGATCCGCACCTGGCGGCACTGTCGCTGCCCGATAGTGAGGTGGTCTGGTTCAACCAGCCGCAGGGCTGGCATATGCGGGGCGACATCGTGCATCGCGGCGAACAGGCGGTGTTCGATACCCGCAACACGCCGCTGCCGGGACGCCACAACCGCGGCAATCTGTGCGCGGTGCTGGCTGCACTGGAAGCGCTGGGCCTGGATGCCGTGGCGCTGGCACCGTCAGTGCAGGATTTCCGCCCGCTGCCGAACCGCCTGCAGCGCATCGGCGTGGCCGATGGCCTGACCTACGTCAATGATTCGATCAGCACCACGCCGCATGCCAGCCTGGCCGCGCTGGAGTGCTTTGCTGGGCAGCGCATCGCGCTGCTGGTGGGCGGGCACGACCGTGGCCTGGATTGGACCGACTTCATGCAGCACATGGCGCACGATGTGCCGCCGGTGGAGATCGTGACCATGGGCAGCAACGGCCCGCGCATCCACGCGATGCTGCAGCCGCTGGCCGATGCCGGCCGCTTCGGCCTGCACGCTGCGGGCGATCTTGCCGAGGCGATGGCGTTGGCGCGCACGGCGCTGGGCGCGCAGGGCGGGGTGGTGCTGCTGTCGCCGGGTGCGCCGAGCTTTGGTGCTTACCGCGACTACGTGGCGCGTGGCCGCCATTTCGCCGAACTGGCCGGATTCGATCCGGACAGCATCAGCGCGATTCCGGGGTTGGGCATCGCCTGATCCGCCGGATCGGGGTCGGATCCCTTTCCTCAGGAAAGGGCTCTGACCCCGGCGAGTCACCATGGGCGCATCCCCGGACGGACCCGGATAGCCGCGTGTGCACCTTCATTACCCTGTTCCTGCCCGCATCCTTATCGCACATTGAAGCCGCCGCGATCATGCAGCGCAGTGGCCGGCGCCTGTTTGCGCAGGATTCGCCCAGCCTGCAGTCAGCGGTGGGCCCGGATTGGCAGCCGTGGCTGAGTGCCGCGCACTGCGATTGCGGCACGTCGCTGGCCTCGGCGCAGGCGGTTCGTGAGTGGAACGGCGATGCCGAACGCTGGCGCAGGAAGGGCTGGAGCGAAGCGAAGATCGCGCGCGCGTTGGCGGCGCAGTTGGCGCGGCATGAACAGGATCAGCAGGCACGCCGCGATGAAGCCCTGGACGATGCCGGCCAGTGGTTGCAGCGTACCGACGCGCTGTTGCAGGCTGGGGCCGCGCGCATCGGCCTGCTGGTGCGCGACTATGACGGTTCGGTGGGTGGCCGGCAGCCGAAGCCGCCGGAACGGCGCTGGTCGCGGGATCAGCTGGCCGCAGCGGATCTGTTGGCGCTCATGCCGGGCACGTTGCATTGGATCGAGCGCGGGTAGTGCCGGCCGCTGGCCTGCAACCTGCGGAGAAATTCACCCACGCATGGCGTGGCTCTACTGTAGAGCCGAGCCCACGCTCGGCTGCCTTCATTCGTCTTCATCGATGAACGCGTAATCGCCATCGATCAGCTGCTGCAGATACACATCGAAGCTCCGCGCAATGACCGCATAGCTGTCCGGATCGTGCAGGTAGCGCACCACCTGGCCGACGGTGCCGCCTGGCGCGGGATCGAAATCCAGGTACAGCATCGACGTGCCACCGTTGTTCATGCAGTGCGAGAAACACAGCCGGCGGTTCATCGGCAGATCCGCGTCGATGCCCTCGCCGAGAATCTCCGGTTCCTCATCCAGCCACTCTTCGTAGATGGAACGGATGCTGTCGTCCCATCGCTGTTGGTCCTCGAAGATCTGCGCGACCGATCGCAGGTAGTACGGGTAGCCACCGTCCTCCACGTCCGAGCCGAGCATCAGTACGCAGACCTTGCCGCCGGGGTACTCCCGGTAGTGGGTGCCATCCACGCGCGATAGGAGTTCCACCAGGCTGTCCGGCACCTGCGGCCACTGCACACGCAGGCGCTGCAGGTCTTCAGCGCTGGCGCCCTGCACGTGGACCCACTGCGGGGCATCCTCGGCAGGCAAACGCGGGATCAGGCCAGACAGAAAGCGATCAACAAGATTCATGCGAAAAAAGGGGACGGAGGGGATTAAGTCGTATCCAACCACACCTGCGTCACGCCGCCAATGCAGAATGCGACGCAGGAGGGGCGAATACGGCTTAATCCCCTCCGTCCCCTTTTTCTTGCGGAGCAGGCGCATGAATCGTTGGCGATGCGGTGTGGCGATGATGCTGGGGCTGGCGGCGATGCCAGCGTGGGCGGCGATGAAGACGCAGCCGGTGGAGTGGAAACACCAGGGCACGACCTTCAGTGGCGTGCTGGTCTACGACGATGGCGAGCATGACCAGCGCCCCGGCCTGGTGATGGTGCCGAACTGGAAGGGTGTGAACGAGTCGGCAGTCGAGAAGGCCAAGCAGCTGGCCGGTGATGACTACGTGGTGCTGGTGGCCGATGTCTATGGCAAGGACGTGCGGCCGAAGAGTGATGCGGAGGCGGGGCCGGCGGCCAGCAAGCTGCGCAATGACCGGCCGCTGCTTCGTGCGCGTGCACTGGAAGCGGTGAACGTGCTCAAGGCGCAGGCCGGCAAGGTGCCGCTGGATGCCAGCCGGATCGGTGCGGTCGGTTTCTGTTTCGGTGGCACCACGGTGCTGGAGCTGGCCCGGGCCGGTGCGCCGCTGGCCGCTGTGGTCAGCCTGCACGGTGGGTTGGGTTCGCCCTTGCCGGCGCAGGCCGGTGGCACCCATCCGTCCGTGCTGGTGCTCAATGGGGCCGATGACAAGAGCGTGACCGCCGAGGACATCGCCGCTTTCCAGAAGGAAATGGACGCGGCGAAGGTCGATTGGGAGTTCACCAACTACAGCGGTGCGGTGCACTGCTTCGCCGAGCGCGACGCCAACAGCCCGCCGGGCTGCCAGTACAACGAGCGGGCGGCAAAGCGCGCGTGGAAGGCGCTGGATGAGTTCTTCGAGGAGCGCTTCGAGAAACGTTGATTCGTGCAGTGGTAGTGCCGGCCGCTGGCCGGCAACCTCATGATGCTGCGGATGTCATCGGGAATGCCGGCCAGCGGCCG
>NZ_JBHHMJ010000396.1:0-748 GCF_042136455.1 Stenotrophomonas sp. 3diitr2024 | reverse complement strand
CCGCCCAGCAGGGCGCACAGGATCACCTGCGGAGTGACCTCGACCACGTTGGTGTTGAGCAGGCCCGAGGCGATGGTCAGCGCCACCGCCGTACCGGTCAGCGCACCGATGAGGTTCATGAAGGCGGTGCACTGGACGCTGGCGGCGATGCTGTTGCTGCTGCTGGCCTTCTTCGGCAGCCAGTTCGTGATCGAACTGGTGTTCGGGCATTCGCGATAGGCGGTGTGCCGACCAACGGTCGGGACCCACCGGCGCTACCGTCAAGGCTGGGCCAGGATCTTCCGCACCGAACGACCACTGTTGGTGACGATGTCATCAACCTGCCAGCATCCCTGCCCGTGGCGCACCATCGGCAGGCGGGTCAGGTAGGCCTTCTTCCACACCGAATAGCGCATCTCGACCTGGCCGGCGGAGGCCGAAGCCTCCTTCCAGCTGTAGCGCACCGGGGTTTCGATGTCACCGTCCTGCGCATCCAGCCACGGATCCGAATCGATTGTGCAGATGCCCTCTTCGCGCTGCTGGCAGGCGCGCTCTCCACGCAGTGCCTTGCCGAAGGCAGGGCTGACCAGGGCCGGGGGTGGCTCCAGCAGATCACCGTGGCCCGTCGTTGCCTGGTAGAAGGCGCGGGCCACCGCCTCTGGTTCCTGGCAGGCGGGTGACGCCTGCACGGCAGGGGCCAGCAGCAGCCCGGCGATCATCAACATCCCTGTCTTTCGCATGTATTTGTCCCTGAGGTAGTGGCCGGGGG
>NZ_JBHHMJ010000394.1:0-8040 GCF_042136455.1 Stenotrophomonas sp. 3diitr2024 | reverse complement strand
CGCCAATCCACAGGGCAATTCAACGCCCGCCGTGGTCACCCGCATCTACAGCCCGGCCACGCACAGCTACGAGACTGAAGCGCAGTATGGGCAGCGCCTTCACATCCAGCTTGCGGATGCTGTTGATGAAGCACGGCAGGCGCGGGCCGCCGGTGGGGTCGCGCACCAGCACTTTGTCAAAGCGCGACGACACACGGCCCATGCTGCTGGTCAGACCGATGGCGGTCGCATACGGCAGGTCCTGGCAGGGACCATTCAACTCCAGCAGATAGGCTTCGCTGGGACGGGTCCACACCGCCAGCGCACTGTCGCCCAGCTCGGTCCAGCCATTGAGGCTGCCAAAGAACTGCATGTCGTTCTGCGGCGCGCCGGCGTGGGCACGGTACAGATCCAGTTTTTCGGTGCTGCTGAGCCGGCCGGTCGTCGCACAGGCGGCCAGTGCCAGGCAGAGTCCGGCCATCAGGATCGGGGTCTTCATGGCGATCTCCTCGGGGAACTGTCGCCATCATGCGCCTGGGCTGGCAACGCCGGCGCGACGGCTCGCGCCCCATTCAGCCGCCGGTCGGCGGCTACTGGCCGGACCACGGTAGACGCCAACCTTGGTTGGCGCTTGCCCTGCAGGAGCAGCCGACCAAGGCCGGCCTCTACCAAAGCGGTCCCAGCGCTCAGACGTCGGCGTGGGCCAGCGCGTGCAGGCGCCCTTCGCGCAGCTCCAGCACCCGGTCCAGGCGCCGCGCCAGGCTGCGGTCGTGGGTCACCAGCACCAGGCTGGTATGGCGCGCGCGGTTGAGTTCCAGCATCAGCTCGAACACGGTGCCGGCGGTGCGGTCATCCAGGTTGCCGGTCGGCTCGTCGCCGAGCACGCAGGCCGGATGGTTGACCAGCGCACGCGCCACTGCGGCACGTTGGCGTTCGCCGCCGGACAGCTCGCCCGGCTTGTGGTCCAGGCGATGGCCGAGGCCGACCGCTTCCAGCAGCGTGGTCGCCCGGCTGCTCGCCTCGGCCACGGCGGTGCCGGCCAGCAGCACCGGCATCATCACGTTTTCCAGCGCGGTGAATTCCGGCAGCAGGTGATGAAACTGGTAGACGAAGCCCAGCGCCTGGTTGCGCAGCAGACCGCGCGCGGTATCCGACAGCGCCGACATGCGCTGACCGGTCACATACACTTCGCCGGCAGTCGGAATGTCCAGGCCGCCCAGCAGGTGCAGCAGCGTGCTCTTGCCGGCACCGGAGGCACCGATGATCGCCACCGTCTCGCCAGCAGTCACGGTCAGGTCCAGCCCATCGAACACCGGCGTCTGCATGCGCCCTTCGGCATAGGTCTTGCCCAGCGCTTCGGCGCGGATCACTTCATCGCCGCGGTTGACGACCTTATTCATAACGCAGGGCCTCCGCCGGCTGGGTGCGCGCTGCCCGCCAGGCAGGATACAGGGTGGCCAGGAAGCTCATCAGCAGCGCGACCACTGTGATCGCCACCACGTCGCCGGTCTGCATGTCGGTCGGCAGGCCGGTGATGTAGTACACATCCTCCGGCAGCAGCTTGACGTTGAACACGCTCTCGATGGCGCCGAGGATGCGTTCCAGGTTGAGGGTCAGGGTGATGCCACCGATCAGGCCGGCCAGCGTGCCGAAGATGCCGATCAACGAGCCCTGCACCATGAACACCTGCATCACCCCGCCCGGGGTCAGGCCCAGGGTGCGCAGGATGGCAATGTCGGCCTGCTTGTCGGTCACCAGCATCACCTGCGAGGACACCAGGTTGAAGGCCCCCATGGCGATGATCAGCGACAGCAGGATGCCCATCACCACCTTCTCCATGCGCAGCGAGTGGTAGAGATTGGCGTTCTGCTGCGTCCAGTCACTCACGCGATAGGCGCCACCGAGGCTCTGCGCCAGGTCCACGCCCACTTCCAGCGAACGGTCCATGTCGTGCAGCTTCAGCCGCACGCCGGTGGCGCCGTCGCTACGCAGCACGCGCTCAAGGTCCTGCATGTTGGCGAAGCCGACGCCGCGATCGACCTCGTTGTACCCGGCCTCGAAGATGCCGCTGACGGTGAAGCGCTTCATCCGTGGCACTGCACCGGCAGGCGTACCCTGCACTTCGGCAAAAGTCACCAGCACCTGGTCGCCAACGTCCACGCCCAGCCAGATCGCCAGCTCCTTGCCCAGCAGCAGGTTGAAGCTGCCCGGCTTGAGGCTGTCATAGCTGCCCTTGGTGACCTTCCTGTCGATCACCGAGACTTTCGGCTCCAGGGCCGGATCGATGCCCTGGATGATCGCACCCTGCACGCGCGGGCCGCTGATCATCGACTGGATCTCGATGTACGGCGCGGCACCCGCCACGCGCGGATCCTTGCGGGCGACATCGACCACGCGCATCCAGTCCGGCATCGGTTCACCGTCGCGGCTGATGGTGGTGTGTGCGGTCATCTGCAGCAGGCGACTGCGGATTTCCTTCTGGAAACCGCTCATCACCGCCAGAGTGGTGATCAGCACCGTAACGCCGAGCGCGATGCCCAGGATCGATGCCATCGAGATGAAGGAGATGAAGCCGTTGCGGCGCTTGGCGCGCAGGTAGCGCAGGCCAATGGCCACGGGAATGGGTTTGAACATGCAGGCACGCCGGTCAATTCAGCTTATGGTGCCATCGACCGGGGCTGACGGGAAACGCTGCGTGCGGCCACGGCCAGTCGCAGTTCACGTCGCTGCCCGGAATCGAGCACATCCGGCCAGAACAGCAGGCGCCGGCGGCGCCGATCCTCACGCCACAGCAACAACAGCCATGGGCCACGCACCACCAGCCTTGGCGTATCGACGTCCCGCCCGGCCACCTGCAGTGGCCCGGGAAGCGGAGGCAGAAGCACCTGCACGCGCGGCCGGCGCTGGCGCCAGGCCAGTTCGGCCAACCCGACGCCCCAGGCCAGCAGCAGCGCGGGCATCAGCAGCCGCGCAGGCAGATCGGAGGCACGCAGCAACCAGGGGGCGGCCAGCAGCACCACGACCTGGGCGGCGGCCTGCAGCCGCGAGGGGCGCCACTCAAGGCTTGAGGGCGAGGATCTTCTGCATGAGGGGGATCGCGTGCGCATGCGGGCAGGCCTCATAGCCCATGAACCAGCGCCACAACTTATCGTCCTCGCAGTCGAGCAGGAACAGGAAAACCTCGCGCTCTTCGGTCGGCGCAGTGCGCCATTCGTGGTCCAGGTAGCGGCCAAACAGCTGGTCCAGTTCTCGCATGCCGCGGCGGCAGCGCCAGCGCAGCTTCTTCAGCAGGACATCGTCTTCCATCGTGCTTCTCCAGATACAGCAAAGCCACGCATGGCGTGGCTCTACTGGGGTCATGCATCTACCCTGCGCCGTGTATCAGGCGCGGCGCTCCATCATCAGCTTCTTGATCTCGGCGATCGCCAGCGCCGGGTTCAGGCCCTTCGGGCAGGTCCGGGCACAGTTCATGATGGTGTGGCAGCGGTACAGCTTGAACGGATCTTCCAGATCGTCCAGGCGCGCGCCGGTGTCCTCATCGCGCGAGTCGATGATCCAGCGATAGGCCTGCAGCAGGATCGCCGGGCCCAGGTAACGCTCGCCGTTCCACCAGTAGCTCGGGCAGCTGGTCGAGCAGCAGGCGCACAGGATGCACTCATACAGGCCGTCGAGCTTCTTGCGGTCTTCCGGCGACTGCAGGCGCTCACGGTCCGGCGGTGCCGGGGTCTGGGTGCGGATCCACGGCTTGATCGAGGCGTACTGCGCGTAGAAGTGGGTCAGGTCCGGAACCAGATCCTTGACCACGTTCATGTGCGGCAACGGGTAGATCGGCACTTCCTTCTTGCCGCAGTCCGAGATGGCTCGGGTGCAGGCCAGGGTGTTGGTGCCGTCGATGTTCATCGCGCACGAACCACAGATGCCTTCGCGGCAGGAGCGGCGGAAGGTCAGGGTCGGGTCGATCTCGTTCTTGATCTTGATCAGGGCGTCCAGGACCATCGGGCCACAGGCGTCCAGATCGACTTCATAGGTATCGGTGCGCGGGTTGCTGTCGTCGTCCGGACTCCAGCGGTAGATCTTGAAGGTGCGCACATTCTTGCCGCCGTTCTTGACGGGGAAGTGCTTGCCCTTCGTGATCTTGGAATTCTTGGGGAGTGAAAACTCGGCCATGGCTGCTCTCGTTGGCTCAGGCGGCCCGCGCCCGTGGGCGCGGATTGCATGGTAGGCGGGGTCGGATCAGTACACGCGCGGCTTCGGCGGCACCACGGACACGTCGTCGGTCAACGTGTACATGTGCACCGGACGGTAGTCGAAGCTGCACTTGCCCTTCTCGTCGACGCTGACCAGGGTGTGCTTCTGCCAGTTGACGTCGTCGCGGTCCGGATAGTCCTCGTGCGCATGCGCACCACGGCTTTCCTTGCGCTGTTCAGCCGAGTTGATCGTCGCCACCGCGTTGAGCAGCAGGTTGTTCAGCTCGTAGGTCTCGATCAGGTCCGAGTTCCAGACCAGCGAACGGTCGGAGACCTTCACGTCCTGGAACGAGTCGAAGATCTTGTCCATCTTCTCGCAGCCTTCCTTCAGCGTCTGGCTGGTGCGGAAGACGGCCGCGTCGGCCTGCATGGTGCGCTGCATGCGGTCGCGGATGACCGAGGTCGGGGTATCGCCGTTGGCGTGGCGCAGCTTGTCCAGCAGGCCCAGCGCCTTGTCGCAGGCATCGGCCGGCAGCGGCTTGTGCGCGGCGCCCGGCTTGATGGTCTCGGCGCAGCGGTTGGCCACCGCACGGCCGAACACCACCAGGTCGAGCAGCGAGTTCGAGCCCAGGCGGTTGGCGCCGTGCACGGACACGCAGGCCGCTTCGCCGATGGCGTACAGCCCCGGCACCACGGCGTTGTCGTTGTCGCCGACCTTCTGCACCACTTCACCGTGGTAGTTGGTCGGGATGCCGCCCATGTTGTAGTGCACGGTCGGAATGACCGGGATCGGCTGCTTGTGCACGTCGACGCCGGCGAAGATGCGGGCGCTCTCGGCGATGCCCGGCAGCTTCTCGTCGATCACGCCCGGGCCGAGGTGGGTCAGGTCGAGCAGGATGTGATCCTTGTGCTCGCCGACGCCGCGGCCTTCGCGGATCTCGATGGTCATCGAACGGCTGACCACGTCGCGCGAGGCCAGGTCCTTGTAGTGCGGTGCATAGCGCTCCATGAAGCGCTCGCCGCTGCTGTTGCGCAGGATGCCGCCTTCACCGCGGACACCCTCGGTGATCAGGCAGCCGGCGCCGTAGATGCCGGTCGGGTGGAACTGCACGAACTCCATGTCCTGCATGGCGATGCCGGCACGCATGGCCAGGCCGCCACCGTCGCCGGTGCAGGTGTGCGCCGAGGTAGCGCTGAAGTAGGCACGGCCGTAGCCGCCGGTGGCCAGCACCACGCCCTGGGCGCGGAACAGGTGCAGCGTGCCATCGGACATGTCCAGGGCCAGCACGCCGCGGCAGGCGCCTTCGTCGTCGAAGATCAGGTCGAGCGCGAAGTACTCGATCATGAAGCGCGCATCGTGCTTCAGCGACTGCTGGTACAGGGTGTGCAGCATCGCGTGGCCGGTACGGTCGGCCGCCGCGCAGGTACGCTGCGCCGCCGGGCCTTCGCCGTACTT
The DNA here is from genome assembly GCF_042136455.1 of Stenotrophomonas sp. 3diitr2024. Classification (NCBI taxonomy): domain Bacteria; kingdom Pseudomonadati; phylum Pseudomonadota; class Gammaproteobacteria; order Lysobacterales; family Lysobacteraceae; genus Stenotrophomonas; species Stenotrophomonas sp. 3diitr2024. Next base: position 2,418 of record NZ_JBHHMJ010000394.1, on the reverse strand, counting down.
GGTGGTCATGCCACCGAACGGACGCTGGTAGATCTTGCCTTCGGCGGTGCGCGAGAACGGCACGCCGTAGTGTTCGAGTTCGATGATGGCCGGGATGGCCTCACGGCACATGTACTCGATGGCGTCCTGGTCACCCAGCCAGTCCGAACCCTTGATGGTGTCGAAGAAGTGGTAGCGCCAGTCGTCCTCGCCCATGTTGCCGAGTGCGGCCGAAATACCGCCCTGGGCGGCGACGGTGTGCGAACGGGTCGGGAAGACCTTGGTCAGGCACACGGTCTGCAGGCCCTTGGCGGCCAGGCCGAACGTGGCGCGCAGGCCGGCACCGCCGGCGCCGACCACGACCATGTCGTACTTGTGTTCGGTGATCTTGTAAGCGGACATCTAATCTGGATTCCTGTGTAGGTGCCTGGGCTCAGGCAACGCCGAGGGCGATGCGGCCCACCGCAAACACACTGACGATCATGCCGAGCACGGCGACGAACTTCACCGCGGTCTGCAGCACCAGGGCCAGCAGCGATTCGTGGATGTAGTCTTCCAGCACGACCTGCATGCCGAGCTGCGCGTGCCAGAACATGGCGATCAGCAGGCCGATCAGCGGCACTGCATTCCACGGCTTGGCCACGGCGGCGGCGGCGGTCGCGTAATCCGAGCCCAGCAGGCCCAGTACGAAGACCAGGAACCAGATGCCCAGCACCACCAGCGCGGCGGCGGTCAGGCGCTGGTGCACGAAATGCTCGGTGCCGGTCTTGGCCGAGCCCAGGCCGCGCACGTTCTTCAGCGGGGTACGGAACTTGCTCACGCGGCACCTCCGAACATCACATAGGCCCACACCAGCAGGGTGATCACCAGGCTGCCGATGACCGACAGCCAGCTGCTGCGGATGAAGGCAGGGATGCTGAAGCCGATGGCGAAGTCCTGCACTACATGGCGGATGCCATTGCACAGGTGATAGGCGAACGACCATGTCCACGCGAACAGGAACACGCGGCCATACCAGGCCCCGGCATGGCCGGTGAAGCAGTTCCAGGACTCGGGACCCATCATCAGGGCCAGCAGGCCGGCAGCGATGATGAGGGCACCAACAGACAGAAAGATGCCAGTGGCTCGATGCAGGATCGAGGTGGCCATCTGAATCTGCCAGCGATACACCTGAAGGTGCGGGGAAAGTGGGCGTTGTCTGGTCGCCATTCGCTGGGCTCGTTGTCTCGGCTGGGCGGCACGCGGCCGCGTTGGCTCAATGCTGATCAGAAATCGATGCAGCGTCCGTTTTTCTCCCAATCGCCATACCGCACCGGATCAAGTCCGCCGCGGCCGCCGAATTCCTCTGCTTTTTCCTGTTCCACGGGCACGGGTGCCGCGGGGACCAGCGGGGCTTCAGATTCGTCGTCGGGAGTGGGGGTTGTTTGGCCTATCATGTTCGGTCTCGCAACGCACAAATTTTAGACCTCGTTCACGTGCCTGACAACCTGCCCCCTGCTTTCGTCGGATATCCGCGCCTGCCCGGCCACCAGCTGCTGAGCCTGCAGGGCCCGGATGCGGCCGCCTTCGCCCACGCCCAATTCAGCAGCGATGTCACCGCCCTGCCCCTGCTGCACTGGCAGTGGAGCGCCTGGCTGACTGCCAAGGGCCGCACCCTGGCAGTGTTCCAGCTGCTCCGGCTGGCCGACGATCACGTGATGCTGGTGCTGGCCGACGGCGATACCGATGAGATTGCGTCGCAACTGCAGCGCTTCGTGTTCCGTCGCAAGGTGCAGGTACAGGTGCGCAGCGATCTGGCCGTGGCCGGTGCGTTCACTGCGCCCGAGGCTGCCAGCGGCGCCGCGATCGCGCTCGCTGCAGGTGACGGCTGGGAGCTGGACCTGGGCAGCGACGCCCTGCCGCGCACCCTGCGCATCGGGGCGGCGGCTGCCGTTGCATCCGGCAGCGAAACCGATGAGGCCGCCTTCGCCCTCGCCTGGCGCCAGGCCGACCTGCGCTACGGATTGCCGCGCTTGGACGAAAGCCAGCGCGAAGTGTGGACCCCGCAGCAGCTGGGCCTGGACCGCCTGAATGGCTACAGCGTGAAGAAAGGCTGCTACCCGGGCCAGGAAATCGTCGCCCGCACCCACTTCCTCGGCAAGGCTAAGCGCGCGGTGCAGCTGCTGCATACTGCGGCACCGGCACAGGCCGGCGATGGGGTGCTGCAGGACGGCGCGACGCTGGGCACGATCGCCAGCGTAGCCGGTGACCTGGCGCTGGCGGTGCTGCCGCTGGAGGCTGGCGACGCCGAGCTGCAGGTGGGTGATGCCATTGCGCAGCGCGTGCCGCTGCTGGATGGCCTGGCCCGCTGAATCTGACGCGCCCTCATCCACGCATGGCGTGGATCTACTGACCGACCCGGTGGGTGCGGACCGTTGGTCCGCACTGCAACGAAGTAGC
>NZ_JBHHMJ010000377.1:0-3802 GCF_042136455.1 Stenotrophomonas sp. 3diitr2024 | reverse complement strand
CCGAGGGCGCGTGCCACATCGTCCGGCAGCGCAGCCGCGGCAAAGCGGCTGCGTGCAGGCAACAGCAGGGTCGCCGTCGCCACGCGGTCAGTCCACGTAGCTGACGCTGACGATCTCGTACTCGCGCTGGCCGGCCGGGGCGTCGATCACGATCGAATCGCCTTCCAGCTTGCCGATCATCGCCCGCGCCACCGGCGAGGAAATCGCGATCAGGCCCAGCTTGATGTCCGCTTCCAGGTCACCGACGATCTGGTACTTCTTCTCTTCGTCGGTTTCCACGTCGGCCAGCGTCACGCTGGCGCCGAACACCACCTTGGAGCCGGCATTGAGCTTGCTCACGTCGATGATCTCGGCGTGCGACAGCTCGCCCTCCAGCTGCTTGATGCGGCCTTCGATGAAGCCCTGTTCCTCGCGCGCGGCGTGGTACTCGGCATTCTCCTTCAGGTCACCGTGCTCACGCGCTTCGGCGATGGCGGCGATGACCTTCGGGCGCTTGACCGACTTCAGGTGATCCAGTTCGTCGCGCAGCTTCTGCGCGCCCTTCATGGTGATGGGGGCTCTCATGCATTCAACTCCTTGTGCAGCTCCTGCAGCGACCAGACGGGGCCGGTGCCGCGGAATTCCAGTGAATCCACCAGCGCCTTGGCGCCGGCAATGGTGGTCGAGTAGGTGACGCGATGCTGCAGCGCCTCGCGGCGGATCGAGAACGAGTCGTTGATCGCCGAACGACCTTCGGTCGTGTTGACGATGTAGACGATCTCGCCGTTCTTGATCGAGTCGACGATGTGCGGACGGCCTTCGACCACCTTGTTGATGATCTCGCAGTCCATGCCGTGCTGCTGCAGCCACGCGGCGGTGCCACGGGTGGCGACCAGGCTGTAGCCACGCGCCAGCAGCGCCTTGGCCACCGGCAGCACGCGCTTCTTGTCCGGGTCGCGGACCGAGACGAAGGCCTTGCCGACCGGCGGTGCCTTGATGCCACCGGCTTCCTGCGCACGCGCAAAGGCGGCGTTGAAGGTGCGGCCGACGCCCATCACCTCGCCGGTGGAGCGCATCTCCGGCCCGAGGATCGGATCGACGCCCTGGAACTTGGCGAACGGGAAGATCGCTTCCTTCACCGAGTAGTAGTCCGGCACGATTTCCTTGGTCGCGCCCTGCTCGGCCAGGCTCTTGCCAGCCATGCAACGGGCGGCGATCTTCGCCAGCGCCATGCCGGTGGCCTTGGACACGAACGGCACGGTGCGCGAGGCACGCGGGTTCACTTCCAGCAGGTAGATGGTGTCGGCACCCTCGTCGCTGGTCTGGATCGCGAACTGGGTGTTCATCAGGCCGACCACGTTCAGGGCCTTGGCCAGCTCCACCACCTGGCGGCGCAGTTCGGCCTGGGTTTCAGCCGACAGCGAATACGGCGGCAGCGAGCACGAGGAATCGCCCGAGTGCACGCCAGCTTCTTCGATGTGCTCCATCACGCCACCGATCAGGACGTTGCCATCCTTGTCGGCAATGATGTCGACGTCGCACTCGACAGCATTGTCGAGGAAGCGGTCCAGCAGCACCGGCGAATCGTTGGACACCTTCACAGCGTCGCGCACGTAACGGGCCAGGTCGGCTTCGCCGTAGACGATTTCCATGGCACGGCCGCCCAGCACGTAGCTCGGGCGCACCACCAGCGGGTAGCCGATCTCGCGGGCCAGCAGCAGGGCTTCCTGATCGTTGCGGGCGATGCGGTTCGGCGGCTGCTTCAGGCCCAGCTTGTCCACCAGCTGCTGGAAGCGCTCGCGGTCTTCGGCCAGGTCGATCGAGTCCGGGCTGGTGCCAATCACCGGCACGCCGTTGGCTTCCAGCGCGCGCGCCAGCTTCAGCGGGGTCTGGCCGCCGTACTGCACGATCACGCCCTTCGGCTGTTCCAGTTCGACGATTTCCAGCACGTCTTCCAGGGTCAGCGGCTCGAAGTACAGGCGGTCGGAGGTGTCGTAGTCGGTCGACACGGTTTCCGGGTTGCAGTTGACCATGATGGTTTCATAGCCATCCTCGCGCAGCGCCAGTGCCGCGTGCACGCAGCAGTAGTCGAACTCGATGCCCTGGCCGATGCGGTTCGGGCCACCGCCCAGGATCATGATCTTGTCGCGGTTGCTCGGCGCGGCCTCGCACTCGTCCTCGTAGGTCGAGTACAGGTAGGCGGTACCGGTGGAGAACTCACCGGCACAGGAGTCCACGCGCTTGTAGACCGGGCGCACCTTGTGCGCACGACGCAGCGCGCGGATGGCGGCTTCGTTGGTGCCGGTCAGCTGCGCCAGGCGCGCGTCGGAGAAGCCAGCGCGCTTCAGCTTGCGCAGGCGTGCGGCATCCAGCGCATCGATGCCGCCGGCAGCGACTTCGGCTTCGGCCGCGATGATTTCCTCGATCTGGTCCAGGAACCAGTGATCGATGAACGACAGTGCGTAGATCTCTTCCACGCTCATGCCGGCGCGGAACGCATCGGCCACATAGAACAGGCGCTCCGGGCCCGGCGCCTTCAGCTCGCGACGCAGGGTCTGCAGGTCGTCTTCGTTGCCCAGGTCCAGGCCGGTCGGGTCGAAGCCGACCTTGCCGGTTTCCAGGCCACGCAGGGCCTTCTGCACCGACTCCTGGAAGGTGCGGCCCATCGCCATCACCTCGCCCACCGACTTCATCTGGGTGGTCAGGCGGGCATCGGCGGCCGGGAACTTCTCGAAGGCGAAGCGCGGGATCTTGGTGACGACGTAGTCGATGGACGGCTCGAACGAGGCCGGGGTCAGGCCGCCGGTGATTTCGTTCTTCAGTTCGTCCAGGGTGTAGCCCACGGCCAGCTTGGCGGCGACCTTGGCGATCGGGAAGCCGGTGGCCTTGGAAGCCAGCGCCGAGGAACGCGACACGCGCGGGTTCATCTCGATGACGACCACGCGGCCGGTCTTCGGGTTGATGCCGAACTGCACGTTCGAGCCACCGGTATCGACGCCGATCTTGCGCAGCACGGCGATGGAGGCATCGCGCAGGCGCTGGTATTCCTTGTCGGTCAAGGTCTGGGCCGGGGCCACGGTGATCGAGTCACCGGTGTGCACGCCCATCGGGTCCAGGTTTTCGATCGAGCAGACGATGATGCAGTTGTCCGCGGTATCGCGGACCACTTCCATCTCGAATTCCTTCCAGCCCAGCACCGACTCTTCCACCAGCACTTCGGTGGTCGGCGACAGTTCCAGGCCGCGGCTGACGATCTCGACCAGCTCTTCGCGGTTGTAGGCGATGCCGCCACCGCTGCCGCCCAGGGTGAAGCTGGGGCGGATGATGGTCGGATAGCCGACGCGGGTCTGGATTTCCAGCGCTTCGTCCAGGGTGTGGGCGACGGCGGCAGTCGGGCACTCCAAGCCGATCTCACCCATGGCCACGCGGAACAGCTCGCGGTCTTCGGCCATGCGGATCGCTTCGCGCTTGGCGCCGATCAGTTCGACGTTGTACTTCTCCAGCACGCCGTGGTCGGCCAGGTCCAGCGCGCAGTTCAGCGCGGTCTGGCCACCCATGGTCGGCAGCAGCGCATCGGGCTTTTCCTTGGCGATGATCTTCTCGACCGTCTGCCAGTTGATCGGCTCGATGTAGACGGCGTCGGCCATCTCCGGGTCGGTCATGATCGTGGCCGGGTTGCTGTTGACCAGCACCACGCGGTAACCCTCGTCACGCAGGGCCTTGCAGGCTTGGGCACCGGAGTAGTCGAACTCGCAGGCCTGGCCGATGACGATCGGGCCAGCACCGATGATGAGGATGGTCTTGAGGTCAGTGCGCTTGGGCA
>NZ_JBHHMJ010000368.1:0-6952 GCF_042136455.1 Stenotrophomonas sp. 3diitr2024 | reverse complement strand
CACATCGCGGGTGAAGCCACGGACGATCCCTTTCCTGCGGAAAGGGATCTGACCCCAACGCTGCATCAACCGGATCACGCGGCGGCGTGCAGGGCCTGCAGCAGTGCCTGCCCCGGGGCGGAATGGAACCACGCCGGGTGCCCCAGCATGAAGGGTTGCCACGCCACGTCGGCATTGGCGGTCGAGCCTGTGACGCCCTCGAAATACTCCACTTCGGACAGTGCGAAGTCGAAATGCACCATCGGCAGCAGGTCGGCCAGCAGGTGCACGCGTGCCGCCGACAGCGGCAGCACCTGGCGGTAGCCATCGAGCAACGCCAGCGCGATATCGATGCGCACCGCCTCCATGCCGCGCTCCAGCTCCAGCCATGCCACGGCGTTGCGCTCGATTGCGGTAGCCAGGTCGAACAGTGCACTGGTGGGCGAGGCCAGGCCGAAATCCAGCACGGTGCTGACCTGCCCGTCGCGCCACAGCAGGTTGGAGACATGCCAGTCGTTGTGCGCCCACAGCCGTGGTTCGTCGCGCAGGCGCTCGGCCAGTCCCGTGTGCCACGGCAGCACGTCACGCCGCAGCTGTGCTTCCCACGGAATGCGCGCGAGATAGCGGGCCAGGCCGGGGCGCGCGTGCAGACCTGCCTTGATTGCGGCGATCGGATCGTCGGCGCGGATCAGGTCGTCGCGCGCCACCAGCAGATGGGTGCTGCGCTGGGGCGCGTGGTAGCTGGCGGCGGCGCGATGCAGCTGTGCGAGTGCGCGTCCGGCTTCGTGGGCCTGCGCGACATCGGTCAGCAGCGACCACGACACCGCGTCGCGGTACAGGTCATCGCCTGCGCCGACGTCGTGCAGTTCAAACGTCCAGTCACCGTGTTCGACCGCGGTGTGACCATCGGTCGCTGCCAGCACCTGCGTCACCGGCACGCCAGCAGCGTCGAGATGGGCGATGAAGCGGTGTTCTTCTTCCAGGCAGGCCGCGTTGCGCACGCTGTGGTGATGGCGCTTGATGAATACCGCGCCGCGCGTGCCATCGACGATGGCGGCAGCCGACAGCGGTCGCGGGCTGTGCCAGCGCGGTTGGCTGCCGCTGTCCAGCTGCGGATAGCACTGTCGCAACCACGCGATGTCCGCCGCGCTGATCGGTGGCCAGTCGGCAGCGACCTCGTCGTTGTTGAGGCCCTGCACGCGGTGGGAGGTAGACGTCATGCCGCAGCCCGAGAGGGGAAAGTCACATCCAAGGCTGCGCATTCAACGCCATGCGCGCGGCCAACGCAAACGGGCGGGTCATCGACCCGCCCGTTTCTGCCATCGGCAGGGTAACGCCGCCGTGCCGCTTACCAGCCGCGATGGCGACCGCGGTCGTGGTAGTAGCGGTTGTCGTAATAACGCTCGCGCTGCCAGCGGCGGTCGTCGCCACGGTTGTAGTAGCCGCTGCGGTAGTAGCCACGATCGTAACGGCGGTCGTAGCGATTGTCGTAATAGCGACGGTCGCGGCGGTCGGAGGTGGTCAGATTGCCGATTGCGCCACCGGCCACGGCACCGCCGACGGTGGCCGCAGGGTCGCCGTTGGAGAGCAGGTTGCCGGCCACGCCACCGACCACGGCGCCGACCAGGGTGCGCTTGTCCTTCCTCGACATCGCGCTGGCATCGCTGACCACGGCGACACCGGCAACCATCGCCAGAGCCATCGCCAGACCACGGAAGCTGAGTGTGGAAGTACTGAGCATGTTCGTTCTCCTGTGAGGTGCATGCCACGCTGGGCAGGGAGGGCGCGGGGCGCCCCGGCTGCCGTGATGTCCACGCTGGCGTTCCAACATTGCCGGAACATTGCCTGGTGCACCGAGCGGCTTGCGCATTCATCTAGCGGCAGGCGGCATGAAGCAAGGCTGAAAGCGGCTGCGGCCGCTCAGCTGGCGGAAAGGAAAGGGCCGCAGGGGCGGCCCCGCCCTTCTCTGCCAGGGCGTTGGCATGTCCGACGCCCATCGCCTTCTGGGCCTGCCGCGCCTGCTCCTGCGGGGTCTCCTGCTGCGGCTGCAGCACGTCAGGCGCGCTCTGCACCGCACCGCTGCGAAGCGCCAGGCTCTGCCCGCTGGCGGCCGGACATGCGCCGGTCGACTCCTTCGACCTCGCATTGTTGCCGGGGCTATTATGTGAATCGCGTCTCAGATTTTCCCGTCACGCAGATAGTCGAACAATTCGGCATCGCCCTTCAGCCCCAGCTTGAGCATCGCATCGCCCTTCTGCCGGCTGATGGTGCTGACGCTCTTGTGCAGCAGCAGCGAAATCTCCTTTACCGTCATGCCGGTGCCGAGCAAGCGCAGCACCTCCACCTCGCGCGGGGACAGCGGCTTGCCGTCGCCCTCGCGCATGCGCCAGCTGCCGGCCGCTTCCACCCGCTCGCGCAGGCTGCGGCTGATGTAGGGCTGGCCGCGGTAGACCGACTGGATGGCCTGTGGCAGTTCGTCCATCGACGAACTCTTGTCGACCAGGCCGAGCACGCCGCTGTCGAGCACCATGCGCAGGATCGCCAGGTTGCTGGAGACGCTGAGCATCAGCACCGGCAGGTCGGGATGGCGGCGGCGGATCATGCCGATCATGGCGAAGCCGTCGGCCTGCGGGCTGCCCGGCATGGAGTAGTCGGTGACCAGCAGGTCACAGGGCTGGCTGGCGAGCAGGGTCATCAGCGCCTGCGCGCTGTCGGCCTCGCCGACCACGCGGCCGACGCCGCTCGACTCGATGACGGCGCGGGTACCGATACGGACCACGGGGTGATCGTCTGCGATGATGATGCGCAAGCTCATGCTCTAGTATGGCCATCGGGCACGCCGGACCGCGACCATCGCGGTCCCTGGCAGGATTCTAGGAGATCGACGCAGATGCGTAGGTGGGCTGTTCGCGGGCTGCTCCTGCTGCTGGCGGTGCTGGCGCTGCCCGTGGCCCAGGCACAGCCGGCCCCTGGCCTGCTGCCGCTCAGCCCGTTGCAGCGCGAATACCTGGTGGCGCATCCGACCATCGTTGTCGGGCAGTATGACAGCGGCTGGCCGCCCTTCGAGTCCCTCCGTGATGGCGAGCAGGTCGGACTGGGACCGGACTACCTGTCGCATCTTGCTCGCCAGCTCGGTGTGAAGGTCGAGGCGCGCCGCTATCCGGACTGGACATCCGTGCTGGATGCGGCATGTCGTGGCGAAATCGACGTGGTGATGAATGTCGGCCTCAGTGCCGACCGCACCCGCTGCATGGTCTATACCGCGGCCTACAGTGAGGCGCCGCTCGCTCTGGTGGGCCGGCCCGATGACCTGCGTGCCTCCGACATGCCGGACCTGGATGGGCTGAGGGTGGTGATCGAACAGGACTTCCTGACCGGTCCGCAGGTGCGCGCCCGATTCCCGCGTGCCCGCCAGCTTGTCGCAAACGACACGTTGAGCGCATTGCAGATGGTCATAGACGACAAAGCGGACGTCTACATCGGCAATGCCTTCGTCGCCACCGAGCTGATTGCCAGCCGGCGCCTGCAGGGCGTGGCGCTGTTGCGGCCGAGCGACCTGCCCCCCGAACGGTTGCACTTCGGCATTCCCAACAGCAAGCAACCCCTGGCCGAAGCCCTGGACCTGGCGCTGGCCGCGACCAGCCAGGCCCAGCGCGATGCCCTCGCACAACGCTGGTTGTCACCGCCGCACTGGTCGGCATCGGCGCAGCTGGCGCTGAGCCAGGCCGAGAAGCGTGTGCTGGAGCAGCCGCTGATGATCGGTTTCGCGCCGAATGCCGCGCCCCTGTCGTTCACCGGCGAGGATGGCCGGCCCAGTGGCCTGGCCAGCGAGTACCTGCAGCGCCTGATGCAGGCCGGCGCCAACCTGAAGGTCGAGAACAGCCACGACTGGTACGAGGTGCGTGAGAAGGCCCGCCGCGGTGAACTGCAGGCGGTGATGGGCATACCCGTTGATTCGCGCTACCTGGGCCCGGACTGGGTGTTCAGCCAGCCCTTCATCAGCGTGCCGAACGTGATTGTGGTCAGGAGCGATGGCGAATCGCTGCTGGGCCTGGCCGACCTGCAGGGCAAGCGCGTGCTGCTGTCCGACCCGGAGCGCGTGCGTGGCTATGTGCAGCAACAGGCGCCGCAGGCCCGGATCATTGCTGCGCGGAGTGCCGAGCAGGCGCTGCAGCGCCTGCTTGAGGGTGAAGCCGATGCCTATGTGGGCAACCTTGCCGTGGTCGATCACCTGCTGCGCAGCCGTTTCCCGGGGCGGATGCAGGTCGCGGCTCCGGCCGGTTTCAACGACCAGCTGGCGCTGGCGGTGGATCGCCGCCATGCGGCCCTGGCCACGACCTTCGATCGCCTGCTGCTGCAGATGACCCCACGCAAGCGCGAGGCGTTGCGCAGCGCCTGGCTGGCGGTGGAGTACCGCAATGGGGTCGACTGGAGCAATCTGCTGCGGTGGGGCGTGCCCGTGCTGATGGTGCTGCTGACCGCACTGCTGGTGCATGGCGTGGGCCATTGGCGGCTGCGCCGTGAGGTGGCAGGACGCCGCCAGCTGGAGCAGCGCCTGGCCGAGGTGACCGACAACCTGCCGGCGGTGGTCTACCAGGCCCGTCGCGATGCCGATGGCACGCTGAGCTTCCCGTTCATCGCCGGCGACCTGCCTGCGTTGTTCGGTATCACCCGGCAGCAGGCCGAACAGGATGCGAGGGTGTTGCTGGAACGCGTCGAGCAGGAGGACCGCGCGCGCATCCTGCATTCCATCGAGCAGGCCGCGCACCAGTTCGCGCCGTTGATCCTGGAGTTCCGCCTGCGCAGCGACGGGGAAGGCGTGCGCTGGGTGCGCAGCCAGGCCCATCCCTACGCCGCCGAAGAAGGCGCGGTGATCTGGAGCGGGTACTGGGTGGATGTAAGCGAGGCGCGGATGCAGGCCGATGCACTGGCGGCGGCGAAGGCGGACGCCGAGCAGGCCGCTGAGGCCAAATCGCGTTTCCTGGCCACGATGAGCCACGAGATCCGTACGCCGATGAGCGGCGTGCTGGGCATGCTGGAGGTGCTGGCACACTCACCGCTGGACAGCGAGCAGCAGCGCATCCTCGGCGTGATCGAGGATTCGGCGCAGATGCTGCGGCAGATCCTCGACGACATCCTCGATTACTCGCGGCTGGAAGCGGGTGCACTGCGCCTGGAGCCGGTACCGCAACCGCTGCGGCCGCTGCTGGAAAGCGTGTGCCGGTTGATGTCGGCGCAGGCCAGTGCACGCGGGCTGGAGCTGCATGTGCAGATCGACCCTCAGCTGGCGGCAGCGCACGAAGTGGATGGCGTGCGCCTGCGCCAGATCGTGTTCAACCTGCTCAGCAATGCCATCAAGTTCACTGCGCGCGGCGAAGTGCGGCTGCAGCTGGAGGTACTGGGCCCGACCGCCGACGACGGCAGCCAGCCGCTGTGCCTGAGCGTCACCGACACCGGCATCGGAATCGCACCGGAACAGCTGCAGCACCTGTTTGCGCCGTTCACCCAGGCCGGTGCCTACATCCAGCGCGACCATGGTGGTACCGGCCTCGGCCTGAGCATCTGCCAGCGCCTGGTGCAGATGATGGGCGGCGAGCTGGAGCTGCACAGCACGCTGGGCGAGGGCACCCGCGCCGAGGTGCGGCTGGCGCTGGTGGAGGCAGGCAGGGGTGACGTTGAAGCGCTGGTTGCGGAGCAGGAGCAGGCGGCGCTGCTGCCGCCGGCGTTGCGCGAGGCACGCGTGCTGGTGATCGAGGACCACCCGACCAACCAGGCGATGATGGCGTGGCGGCTGCAGCAGCTGGGCGTACCCCATGTGCTGCTGGGCGATGGCCAGCAGGCACTGGACCGCTTGTCATCGGAGGCCTTCGACCTGGTCATTACCGACTGCCGCATGCCGGTACTCGACGGCTTCGGTTTCACCCGCCTGTTGCGCGAGCGCGAGGGCCGTACCGGCCAGCCGCGGCTGACGGTGCTGGCGCTGACCGCCAGCGTGCTGGACGACGATGCGCGCCGCTGCCGCGAAGCCGGCATGGACGAGGTGCTGGCCAAGCCGCTGTCGCTGGCCACGCTGCGCACCGCGCTGCTGCGCTGGCTGCCGCAGGCACAGGGCCAGTCATTCGATGCGCCGGTGCAGGAGACTGTCGCCGACGACGCTGAAGTGCTGCCTGATCTGGCCACCCTGCAGCAGCGCTATGGCTCGCGCGCCGTGGCTGAGCAGCTGCGCGACAGCCTGTTGCAGGCCAGTGAAAGTGATCTGGCGGCGGTGCAGCGCGCCGTGCGGGCCGGTGACCGCGCGACTGCGGCGCTCCACCTGCATCGCCAGGCGGGCGGTCTGGGGGCGATCGGGGCAAGCGCACTGGCCGGGCAGGCCAACGCGCTGGTCGAGCGCCTGCAGGATGCGACCGAGGCCGATCCGGCACCGGTATTCGCCGCTGTAACGGCGTTCGTGGCAAGGCTGCAGCATCAGCTGCAGCGACTGGCTCACTGAGCCGACTGCTGTTGCAGGTAGGCGATCACCAGCGCGCGGCGTTCGGCGCTGGGAAAGGCGTTGTACATGCGCGTGCCGGGCACCACGTGGGTGGGCGACTGCAGGAACGCGTCCAGGGTCTGCGCGCTCCAGGTGATGTCGGCGCGGCGCATGCCGTCGGAATAGCCGTAATCGGGCAGGCTGCCGGCGCGACGGCCGATCACGCCGTGCAGGTTGGGGCCGAAGCGGTGGATGCCGCCAGGCTGCACGGTGTGGCAGCCGGCGCACAGTTCGAACGCGCGCTGCATGGCCTGCTGGCGGGCCTGTTCGGGCGTCGCCGGCGCCGCAGGCGGGCGCTGGCAGGCCGTGGCAAGCAGGGCCACGGCAACGGTGGTGAGCAGGCGGGAGGCACGCATGGGCGGGCAGGATAGCGGTGCGGTGGAGCGGCCGGACTGCGACACGCGGTCGCAGCCCGGGGCGATCACATGCCCGAGTAGTTCGGGC
>NZ_JBHHMJ010000352.1:0-1444 GCF_042136455.1 Stenotrophomonas sp. 3diitr2024 | reverse complement strand
CCGCCCTTCGGGGCGGCGCTTTTGTTTCACCCTCTGCTTTACCGGTGGGGGCCGACCGTTGGTCGGTACACCTTCCGGATCTGCCGCCAACAGCAGCCGGCCAGCGGCCGGCTCTACCAGAGCGCCTGCATGCCTTCGACTGCCCTGATCCAGAACGACATCGTCGTCTTCGGTTTGATTGCCGCCACCCTTGGCGCCGTGTTCTGGACCGCCTCGCGGGAGCAGGGCCTGTGGAAGCGCGTCTACACCTTCGTGCCGGCACTGCTGCTGTGTTACCTGATTCCCGGCATCTACAACACTGTGGGCCTGATCGACGGGCAGAACACCCGGCTCTACAACCCGATCGCGCGCGACATCCTGCTGCCGGCGGCGCTGATCCTGCTGACCCTTGCGGTCGACATCAAGGGCATCCTGCGGCTTGGCCCGAAGCTGGTGCTGATGTACCTGGGTGCCTCGGCCAGCATCATGCTCGGTGCGGTGGTGGCGTTCCTGCTGATGCGTGCCGTGCATCCGGAAACCGTGGCCGGAGACACCTGGGCCGGCATGGCCGCGCTGGCGGGCAGCTGGATCGGCGGCGGCGCCAACATGCTGGCGATGCGTGAAGTGTTCGACGTCAATGCGACCACCTTCGGACAGTTCGCGGTGGTCGACGTCGGGGTCGGCTACGTATGGATGGCCGCGCTGATCTTCCTGGCCGGGCGCGCGGCGAAGATCGACGCGCGCAGTGGCGCCGATACCTCGGCCATCGATGAGCTGAAGGAGCGCATCGCGCGCTTCCAGGCCGAACACGAACGCATTCCCAGCCTGACCGACCTGATGCTGATCGTGGCGGTGGCCTTCGGCGGTGTCGGCCTGGCTCACGCCATTGGCGCACCGCTGGCGGCGTGGTTCAAGGCGAATGTCAGCTGGGCTGCGCAGTTCAGCCTGGACGCGCCGTTCGTGTGGGTGGTGGTGCTGTCGACCACGCTCGGCCTCAGCCTGAGTTTCACCCGTGCGCGCAACCTGGAAGGCGCGGGCGCATCGCGCCTGGGCTCGCTGCTGCTGTACTTCCTGATCGCCTGCATCGGCATGCAGATGGATCTGCTGGCGCTGCTGGACCGCCCGTGGCTGTTCCTGCTGGGCATCATCTGGATCAGCGTGCACATCGTGCTGCTGTGGTGCCTGGGCAAGCTGCTGAAGGTACCGTTCTTCTATTTCGCCATCGGTTCGCAGTCGAACATCGGTGGCCCAGCCTCGGCGCCGGTGGTGGCCGCGGCGTTCCATCCGGCCCTGGCGCCGGTCGGCGTGCTGCTGGGGACGATGGGCTATGCCACCGGCACGTACCTGGCCTACATCGTCGGCATCACCCTGCGCGCGCTGGCCGGGCAGGGCTGATACGGTGATGGGGTCAGATCCCTTTTGCGACGCAAAAAGGATCTGACCCCGGTTCCCGGTGAATCACGCC
>NZ_JBHHMJ010000337.1:0-322 GCF_042136455.1 Stenotrophomonas sp. 3diitr2024 | reverse complement strand
GTGCCCGCGCAGGAACAGGAAAATCGACACGGTCAGGGTCAGCGGGAACATGATCTGCGCCAGGTCGGCTGGCACCGGCAGCTTGATCGGCGGGCCGGGCATGATCTGCTCCGGTGCCTGCAAAGCCGTTGCCGATCTATCGCCAGCTGTACTTCCAGGTGATCGTGGCGATCGTCCTGGGTGCCATCCTCGGCCACTACGAACCGCTGGTCGGCGACATGGATCAGCTTGGCGCTGACCTCGATCACCACGGTCGGCGTGGCCTGGCCCTGGTAATCCGATTCGAAGCGGCGCACGTCGGTGGACAGCTTGTAGTCGGCGC
>NZ_JBHHMJ010000334.1:0-11790 GCF_042136455.1 Stenotrophomonas sp. 3diitr2024 | reverse complement strand
GTGCCGACCGTTGGTCGGCACGCCATGGCGCTCACCAGCGCGGGGTCTTGGTCAGCGGCGGTGCCTGGTGCTGGCGGTCGTAGGCACGCAGCTCGTCGCGGATGTGCGCGATGCGCTGGCGGCCCAGGGCATTGCGGCTGTCATCCAGCACCACGCCATCGAGCAGCTCGGCCATGCGCTGCACGGTCGGCAGCATCTTCTCCCAGGCATCAAGCGCGGTCAGCGGCGCCGGCAGGGTCAGGAAGAAGGCGATGGCCGGGGTTTCCATGGCACGGATGTTGGCCATGTCGAAGCTGCCCGGCTTCATGATGCTGGCCATCGAGAAGATCGGGCCGCGCTCGGGGTGGCCTTCCACCAGGCGGTGGAACACGTTCATGTGGCCGAATACCAGGCCGGTCTTCTCCGCCGCCACCACGATGTCTTCGCCGCGCAGCTGCTCGCCGGCACGGGCGGCCACGAACAGCGAGACGATCTTGTCGAAATCCTGGGTGGTGCGCTTGCCGAGGTCGTTGGCCGCGCCCGGATCGGTGTCGGCCAGGCCAAGTTCGGCCTGCTCGCCTTCGCCGCGCATGCCCGGTTCGACGCGGCCCTCGGCCACCACGACGCCGTCCTCGCCCAGGACCGGTTCGCGGCGCTCGCCACTGGCCGGTTCCGGGTTCTCCACGCGACGGCCCTGGGGCTTCTTCTTCGGACGGCCAAACAGGAAGATCGCGGCGATCAACAGCAGGCCGGCGGCCAGGATGCCGATGCGCAACAGTGCCGTGTCGGACATTCGATAGGTTCTCCGGCTAATTCATTCAGGTAACTAGGATGGCACGTCAGGCCGCGCCCGCCAATCGCGCCGCTTCTTCCAGGTCCACACTGACCAGGCGGCTGACGCCCGGCTCACGCATGGTCACGCCCGACAGCTGGTGCGCGGCCTCCATCGTCGCCTTGTTGTGGCTGACGAACAGGAACTGCACCTTCTCGCTCATTTCCTTGACCATGTTGGCCAGGCGGCCGACGTTGGCTTCGTCCAACGGCGCATCCACCTCGTCCAGCAGGCAGAACGGGGCGGGATTCAACTGGAAGATGGCGAACACCAGCGCCACCGCGGTCATCGCTTTCTCGCCGCCGGACAGCAGCGAGATGCTCGACACGCGCTTGCCCGGCGGGCGCGCCATGATGGTCACGCCCGTGTCGAGCAGGTCTTCACCGGTCAGTTCCAGGTAGGCGTGGCCGCCACCGAACAGGCGCGGATACAGGGCCTGGACGCCGGCGTTGACGCGGTCGAAGGTGTCCTTGAAGCGCCCGCGGGTCTCGCGATCGATCTTGCGGATGGCATCCTCAAGTGTTTCCAGCGCCGTGGTCAGGTCGGCGTGCTGCGAATCCAGGTAGTCCGAACGCTGCGAAGCCTCGCCGTACTCGTGGATGGCGGCCAGGTTGACCGGCTCCAGCCGGCGCATGCGTGCGTCGATCTGGTGCACGGCCTGCTCCCAGTCGCCCAGGCGGGCGTCCTCGGGTAGTGCATTGAGCACGTCCTGCAGCACGAAGCCGGCCTTTTCCACCGCCGCCTGCAGGGTGTCGGCGCTGAGCACCAAGGCCTGCTGGTCGAGCTTGCGCTGCGAAATGCGCTCGCGCTGGGCCAACGCCTGCTCGTCGCGCTGGTGGCGGGTCTGCTCGTAGTTGCGCAGCTCGGCGTCGATGCCGTCCAGCAGCGTTCGCGCCTCGGTCAGCACACGGTCGGCCCGCACGCGCTCTTCCAGCGCGTTCTGGTGTTCGGCCTGCAGCGATTCGACCGGCGAATCCCCTTCGTCCAGCTGCGAGTGCAGCTCGCCCAGCCGCGCGTCCAGCTGCCCGCGCTGGGTGCCCATGCGTTCCAGCGCCTGGCTCAACGAGTCCAGCTGCGCGCGCTGCGATTCCAGGGTCAAGGCCAGCGAATGCGCGCGCTCGCGTACCGCGCGGGCGGCATCGCGGGCCAGGTCGCGGGCCTCGGTCAACTGCCGACGTTCGCCCTCCAGCCGCTGCCGGGTCGATTCCAGGTCGCCCATGCTGCTGACCGCACTCTCCAGCCGCGAGCGCGCTTCACGCGCCTGCTCGTTGTTGGCTTCCAGCGTTTCCTGCAACTGCTTCAGCTCGCCCTCGATGCGGTCGATGCGGGTGCGTGCCGCTTCCACCTTGCCCTGCTGGCCCTGCAGCTGGCCGGCCAGCTCGGACACCGCGCGGTGGGCCTGGTAGAGCGCGCGCTGCGCGTCCTCGCGCTGCTGCTCGGCTGCCTGCAGCTGCTCACGGAAACCGCTCAGCTGCTCTTCCAGCTCGGCCTCGCGGTCCTGCAGCTGCTCGATCTGCTCACGCAGTTCGTTGATCTCACGCTCGCGCAGCAGCGCACCCTGCTCGGCGGCACCGGAGCGCGACACGCGCAGCCAGCCCTGGCCCAGCCGCTCGCCGCCCTGGGTGATGATCGAATCGCCTTCCGGCAGGCTGGCCTGCAGGGCCTTCGCCTCGGACAGGTCCTTCGCACCATGCAGGTGCGCCAGCAGCCGACGGATCGCCGCCGGGCCGCGCACGCGTGCCGCCAGCGAGGTCGGCGCCACCTTCAGTTCAGCAGCATCGTCGGCGACCAGCGCAATGTGGCCTTCGCCAAGTTCGCCCAGCGCGCCGACCAGGCTGGCCGGGTCATCGACCAGCACGCCTTCGATCAGCTGGCCCAGCGCACTTTCCACCGCGTTCTCCCAGCCGGCATCCACGTCCAGGCGTTCGCCGACGCGCGCCGCCGAATCCAGCCCGCGCGCCTTCAGCCAGGCTACGGCTGCACCCTGCTCCTGGCCCAGCGCGGCCTGCTGCAGGGTTTCCAGCGAGGCCAGGCGACCGCGCAGGCCGTTGGCCTGCTTGCGCAGTTCAGCCAGTTCGTTCTGGCCATTGCGCTGCTGTTCCTGCACTGCCGTCACGCCCTGCTTGCGCAGCTCGACGTCTTCACTCAATTCATCCAGTGCGGCCTTCTGCGTGTCGTGCTGCAGGTGCAGCTGCTCGAAGGCTTCTTCCAGCGCGTCCACGTCCAGGCCTGCGCGTTCGGCGGCCAGGGCCTCGCGACGCCGGTCGGCGTCGAGGATCTGCTTGTCCAGGTAGTCCACGCGCGTGCGCTCGACATCGCCGGCGCGCGAGGCTTCCGAACTCTGCGAGGTGTGCTGTTCCCAGCGCTGCTGCCAGCTGGCCAGCCGCTCTTCAGCCTCACGCAGGCTTTCCTGCTTGATCTCGTTTTCTTCCTGCAGTGCTTCCAGCTGC
Organism: Stenotrophomonas sp. 3diitr2024; assembly: GCF_042136455.1. Classification (NCBI taxonomy): domain Bacteria; kingdom Pseudomonadati; phylum Pseudomonadota; class Gammaproteobacteria; order Lysobacterales; family Lysobacteraceae; genus Stenotrophomonas; species Stenotrophomonas sp. 3diitr2024. Next base: position 8,529 of record NZ_JBHHMJ010000334.1, on the reverse strand, counting down.
GGAGTGGCGGCCTCCACCGCCTCGCGCAGCACCCTCAGTTTGGCCTCGTCGCCGCTGATGTGCTGGCCCAGTTCAGCCAGCGCCTGCTGGGTTTCATCGCGCGCCTTGTGCAGGCGCTGCGACAGCTCGCGCTGGTGCTGGATCTGCTGTTCCAGGCGCGCCAGCGTACTGCCGACCTGGTAGACCGCAGCCTGCGCGGTGTTCAGCGCGTCGGCGGCCTCTTCGCGCCGCGCGCGCGAGGTCTCGATGCGCGCCTCGGCATCACGCTGGTCGGCGATCAGCTGCTGCAGCCTGGTCTCTTCCTGCGACAGGCCTTCGCGCAGCTTCGACAGGCGCCCGTCGAGGCCGCGGAATTCCAGCGCCTTCCACTCGGCATCCTTGACCCGGCGCTCTTCCTGCAGGGCCTGGTACTGCTCGGCCTGCTTGGCCTGGCGCTTGAGGTGCTCCAGCTGCTTGCTGATCTCGTCGCGCAGGTCGCCCAGCCGGTCCAGGTTCTCGCGGGTGTGGCGGATGCGGGTCTCGGTCTCCTTGCGGCGCTCCTTGTACTTGGAGATGCCGGCTGCCTCTTCCAGGTACACACGCAGGTCTTCCGGGCGCGCCTCGATGATCTGGCTGATCATGCCCTGCTCGATGATCGAGTAGCTGCGCGGCCCCAGGCCGGTGCCGAGGAACAGGTCGGTGATGTCGCGGCGGCGGCACTTGGTGCCGTTGAGGTAGTAGTTGCTGGTACCGTCGCGGCTGACCGTGCGCTTGACCGAGATTTCGTTGAACGCGGCGTACTCGCCGGAGATCGTGTGGTCGGAGTTGTCGAAGATCAGCTCGACCGTGGCCTGCGAGACCGGCTTGCGCGCGTTGGACCCGGAGAAGATCACGTCGGTCAGCGAGTCGCCGCGCAGGCGGCTGGCCGAGCTCTCGCCCATGACCCAGCGCACGGCGTCGATGATGTTCGACTTGCCGCAACCATTGGGCCCCACCACGCCGGTCATGTTGGTCGGCAGGTGCAGGGTGGTCGGATCGACGAACGATTTGAAGCCGGACAGCTTGATCGTGGAAAGACGCATGGCGTGATTGGGTTCCAACAGGCGCCCTAGGGGCGTCCGCATTGTGGATGTCAGGTCAGCCAGCACCTCAAGCCATTGATTTCAAAAGAATTCAATGAAGCCAAGGGTGACACAATGGAATGAGTATAACGGCGCGAATGTTCCACGGGCGGGATGACCAGCCGAGAATGCCCATACACGAACTCCGTTTCACGCTTGAATGTCGCTTTGGGACCGCGCAGCCCCCTCCCTCATGAAACAAATATTTGATTTTAAAGTATATTTTTTGAGTCATCCTAGCCAGCCACGTCTCCAGGCTGCAGCATGGACCTATGAACAGCCCTAGCCAGCCTGCCTACCAGGAGCTGAAGTTTGAGCACCTTGGCCAAATCCGGGATCGAGCCTTTCTGGGAGGCAATCCATACCTGCCTCCCGATACTCCCTGGCCTTGCGACGCAAAGGGGAAGCCGATGCTTCATCTTGCGAGCCTGCCTGCACCCTTCGTTCAAACGCATGCCCAGAAGATTGAAATCAGAGCTGATCTCTGCGTGTCGATCTTCACGCCTTATGACGTTCTTGACGATGCCTACATCGAAACCGCTCTACTGACTGGCGGACGTGTCATCGCTTACGCACCCCACGAATCCGGCCCAGACAGCGCAGCGCCCCCTTTTGATCCGCGCCTGATCACCACTGCCACGGCCTCCATCCCGGATGACGCCGAGAACGGAATCGCCAAGATTGGCGGAATTCCCGCTTGGCTTCAGGACGATTGCACTGATGGACGGGAATTCATCCTCCAGATCAACGGTTCCCGATTGAACCGGGCTGCACCGACGCATCGAGGAATCCTGGTTGGCGGAATGGGCTATCTGTTGCTTGATCGCAACATTTCCTCACCTTCGATGGATTGCGGTCGATTCGTCATCCAGACCACTTGAGAGCCGCCCATGCAGATACAGATCAGCGGCCAGTATGGCGATTCGCCGTCAGGCGCCCTTTTTGCCCCGCTCCAGAGACAACTGAACATCTGCTTCGAGCGTCATGTGAAGGGGAACTATCTTCGATCCATCACCAAATTCGGAATCGTTCTTCGGGTCTCCGGGACGATCTGCACATTCGAACCGGATGGACCAGACCGCTTGATGCTGTTTCTCAAAAGGCAGCTGCTGACCATGGATATGGTCTACGCCTGCCAGCCTTGGAAAACCGTCGATAGGAACGCCCTCGTGTCCGTCGTATCTGCAGATATGGCGACCTGTATCGGCATGATGATCGAACGGGTGCATCGCGCAGGAGAACTTCTGCAACTCGATCAACTACGGACGGACGTTGCCAATGCGCTTGCAGATTTCGAACGCTACTTCCTGGGTGAGGCCGTCTAGCAAGCAGTGGTGCAGGACGGACGGCAAGTCAAGCATGGCTCGACTCCACATATCCGACGATCGCCCAAAACAAAACGGGCACCCTTGCGGGCGCCCGTTCTGCAGTGATGCCAGGCCTTGCGGCGTGGGATCAGGCTTCGGCGACGACGACGACCTTGACGGTGGTCTCGACGTCGGCGTGCAGGTGGACCAGCACGTCGTATTCGCCGATGTTGCGGAAGGCGCCTTCGCCCAGGATGACTTCGCTCTTCTCCAGCGGCAGGCCGGCAGCGGTGAAGGCTTCGGCGATGTCGCGCGGGCCGACCGAGCCGTACAGCTTGCCTTCGGTCGAAGCGTTGGCGGCGATGGTCACGCTCGCGCCTTCCAACTTGGCCTTGCGGCCTTCAGCTTCTGCGTGGATGGCCTGGGCCTTGGCTTCGTACTCGGCGCGCTTGGCTTCGAACTCGGCCTTGTTGCTCTCGGTGGCCGGCACGGCCTTGCCCTGCGGCACGAGGAAGTTACGGCCGTAGCCCGGCTTCACGTCGACCAGGTCGCCCAGGTTGCCGAGGTTGGTGACTTTCTGCAGGAGGATCAGCTGCATGGTATTGCTCCAGATGAGTTATTCGTTAGCGAGGCGATGCCCCGCAACAAAGGCTGTCCGAATAGCTGGCACAGCGGGGGCGGCACCGGGCCGCCCCGCCGGCATCAGACGTCGTGGTTGTCGGTGTACGGGATCAGGGCCAGGAAGCGAGCGCGCTTGACGGCGGTCGCCAGCTGGCGCTGGTACTTCGACTTGGTACCGGTAACGCGGCTCGGCACGATCTTGCCGTTCTCGGTCAGGTACTGGCGCAGGGTGTTGAGATCCTTGTAGTCGATCTCCTTCACACCTTCAGCAGTGAACTTGCAGAACTTGCGGCGACGGAAGAACTTGGACATGGGAAGGCTCCTTAGGCGGCGGAAGCGGCGTCGTCGCCGGCTTCGTTGTCAGCGGTGGTGGTGGACTCGCCTTCTTCGTCGTCACGACGACGGCGCTCACCGCGCTCCGGCTTGTCACCCTTCTCGTCCTTGCTCTTCATGATCAGCGACTGCTCGGTGTCAGCCTCGTCACGCTTGATGACCAGGTTGCGCAGCACGGCGTCGTTGAAGCGGAAGCTCTCGGTCAGTTCGTTCAGAACGGCCTGGTCGGCTTCGATGTTCATCAGCACGTAGTGGGCCTTCACCAGGTTCTGGATCGGGTACGCCAGCTGGCGGCGGCCCCAGTCTTCCAGGCGGTGGATGGTGCCGTTGCCGTTCTCGACCAGCGACTTGTAGCGCTCGATCATGGCCGGGACCTGCTCGCTCTGGTCCGGGTGGACCATGAACACGATTTCGTAATGACGACTCATGTTTTTTCTACCTTTCGGATGTGGCCTTGCGGCCGGACAGCCCCCCGCCGTTGAGACCGCGGTGGGGCAAGGATTCCCGCCAGGAAGGCAGGAAGCCGCGCATTATGGCGCAGATGGGGATGACGGGCAACCGGGGGCACCCGACCTTCTGAACCGGGGTGCCCTGCCCCGGTGCCGATCAAGGTCGGCACCCACCAGGCGGGTAGCGCCGGGCCATGTCCGGCGGGCGCCAAAGCCGCGCGTCAGGCCTTGTCGGCGTCGGTGGTGAAGCTCTCGCCGCAGCCGCACTCGGCGGTGGCGTTCGGGTTGCTGAACGTGAAGGTCTCGCTCAGGCCATGCTTGCCGAAGTCGATCACGGTGCCGTCCACCAGCGCCAGGCTCTTGGCGTCGACATAGATCTTCACGCCGTCCTGGTCGAACACGGTATCGCCCTCGCGCTCGTCGCGGGCCAGGTCGGTCACGTGGCCCCAACCGGAGCAGCCGGTCCTGGTCACGCCGAAACGCAGGCCCAGCGCGCCGGGGGTCTGGGCGACAAAGCGCTGCACGCGCTCGAAGGCAATGGGGGTCAGGCTGACGGCCATGGGGCTACTCCAGAGGTACGGGGACATTATAAGGAGCCGTTGCCGCGAAAAATGCCTCGCAAGCAGAACGCTGCAACCGGTAAACTCCCGTGTTCACAGATCGAGTCGATCAGCAGAGGATTCAAGTCATGACGGTGGTCAGCGTTGAACATGCGCTTGCCGGGAAGATCCCGGAAGGCGGCGAAGTCACGGTACGCGGATGGGTGCGCACGGTGCGCGGTTCAGCGAATCTGGCCTTCGTGAATGTGAGCGACGGCTCCTGCTTCGCCCCGATCCAGATCGTGGCCAACGACACCCTGGGCAACTTCGACGAGATCAAGCGCCTGACCAGCGGCTGCTCGGTCATCGCCACCGGCACCCTGGTGAAGTCGCAGGGCAAGGGCCAGTCGTTCGAGATCCAGGCCAGCGCCCTGGAAGTGGTCGGCTGGGTCGAAGACCCGCTCACCTACCCGATCCAGCCCAAGCCGATGTCGCCGGAGTTCCTGCGCGAAGTGGCGCACCTGCGCCCACGCACCAACCTGTTCGGCGCAGTCACCCGCATCCGCAACTGCCTGGCCCAGGCCGTGCACCGCTTCTTCCACGAGAACGGCTTCAACTGGATCAGCACCCCGATCATCACCACCTCCGATGCCGAAGGCGCCGGCCAGATGTTCCGCGTGTCCACCCTGGACATGGTGAACCTGCCGCGTGACGAGAAGGGCGCGATCGACTTCAGCCGCGACTTCTTCGGCAAGGAAACGTTCCTGACCGTGTCCGGCCAGCTGAACGTCGAGGCGTACTGCCTGGCGCTGAGCAAGGTCTACACCTTCGGCCCGACCTTCCGCGCCGAGAACAGCCACACCACCCGCCATCTGGCGGAGTTCTGGATGATCGAGCCGGAAATCGCCTTCGCCGACCTGGCCGAAGACGCACGCCTGGCCGAAGAGTTCCTGAAGTACCTGTTCCGCGCCGTGCTGAACGAGCGCAGCGACGACCTGGCCTTCATCGCCGAGCGCGTGGACAAGAACGCGATCACCAAGCTGGAAGATTTCATCAACGCACCGTTCGAGCGCATCGACTACACCGATGCGGTCAGCCTGCTGCAGAAGTCCGGCAGGAAGTTCGACTTCCCGGTGGAATGGGGCCTGGACCTGCAGACCGAGCACGAGCGCTGGCTGACCGAGGAGCATGTCGGCCGTCCGGTGGTGGTGACCAACTATCCGGAGCACATCAAGGCCTTCTACATGCGCCTGAACGACGACGGCAAGACCGTTGCCGCGATGGACGTGCTGGCCCCGGGCATCGGCGAGATCATCGGTGGCAGCCAGCGTGAGGAGCGCCTCGACGTGCTGGACGCGCGCATGGCCCAGTTCGGCCTGGATCGTGAGCACTACAGCTGGTACCGCGACTTCCGCCGCTATGGCTCGGTGCCTCACGCCGGCTTCGGGCTGGGCTTCGAACGCCTGGTGGTGTACGTCTGCGGGCTGTCCAACATCCGCGATGCGATCCCCTACCCGCGCGCCCCGGGCAGCGCGGACTTCTAAGCCCCACACGTCCACGGAGGTACGGCTCCCATGACCCTGTTCTTCGCCCTGTGTTTCGTCGGCGTTGCAGTGGCCGGGTTCAGTGCCTTCGTGATCTTCTGGCCGCTGACCCTGGTGCACGTTCGCGACCGCCATCCGGCGCTCGCCGAGCGCTTCGGCAGCGGCGCCTTCCTCAAGCCCGATGCCCTGGCCTGGCTGTTGCGCCGCGACTATCGCCAGCAGCCGGACCGCTCGCTGTCCGGGCTGGCGACGCCGGCCTGGGTATCGCTGCTGACCCTGCTGGCCGGACTGGGCATGGCCGCCCTGCTCTGGCTGGCCTCGCTCTGGTAACCCCCATGAATGACATTTCCGCCTCGCGCGACAGCTGGTGGCTGGCCAGCCTCGGCAACACCCTGATCTGGGCGCGCCTGCGCGTTCGCCCGGCCGGCACCGCTGAGGTGCTCGACAGCGACGGCAACACGCTGAGCTACGACAGCGAAGACACCGCCCGTTCGCAGCTGTTCGACGCCGAATTCGTCGAGTATGACGGTCTGGACGAGGAAGACGCGCTGGTGCGCGGCTTCAGCCTGCACGAAGTGCAGCCGCCGCAGGCCGACAACGACGAAGGCCTGCGCGGCCGCATGATCCAGTCGCTGGGCGCGCGCGCCTGATCCAGGCATGTTCACTCCACGCGCCTTCGCCGAGACCGACCTGCTCTGGCTGGACCGCCTGCTGGCGCGTGATCCATTCGTCACTGTGCTCACCCCCGGCAGCGATGGCCTGCCGGAGCTGACCCGGATGCCGGTGCTGTACCGGCGCGAGGGCGAGCGCATCGAGCTGCGCGGGCACTGGGCCCGCGCCAACCCGCAGTCGCGCCACGGCGGTGCGGCCAAGGTGCTGGTCGACGGACCACACGGCTACGTCTCGGCCAGCTGGTATCCGGACAAGGAGCCTGCCGCACGGGTGCCGACCTGGAACTACGCCGCCGCCGAGCTGCGTGGCCAGTTGCACACCTTCGACGACACCGATGCGCTGGCCGGGCTGGTCGGCGCGATCAGCGACCACTTCGAAGCCAGCGTCGGCCAGGCCTGGCAGTTCGATGCCACGCGTGCCGAACATGGCCCGGAACTGCGTGCCATCGTCGGCTTCCGTTTCCAGGTTGAACACGTGCAGCTGAAGCTGAAGCTGAGCCAGAACCATCCCGACGCCAACCAGCGCGCCGTGATCGCCGAACTGGAACAGCTGGGCACCCCTTCCTCCACCGAGTTGGCGCAGTGGATGCGCTGGCACCGCGAACAGGCCGCCCGCAGCGGCTGAACACCCCCGATTCCCGCGACGTCGCAGCTGGATGGCTGCGGTGCGCCCCCACCCGACGCCAGGGACCCGAACATGAAAGACATCCACAAGCTGCTGCAGAACAACCGCGACTGGGCCGACCGCATCGAGAAGGAGGACCCCGACTTCTTCCACCAGCTGGCCAAGCAGCAGCATCCCGAGTACCTGTGGATCGGCTGCTCCGATTCGCGCGTGCCGGCCAACCAGATCATCGGCATGGCGCCGGGCGAAGTGTTCGTGCACCGCAACGTCGCCAACGTGGTCGCCCACACCGACCTCAACTGCCTGAGCGTGGTGCAGTACGCGGTGGACCAGCTGAAGGTCAAGCACATCCTGATCGTCGGCCACTACGGCTGCGGCGGCGTGCATGCCTGCCTGCACAACACCCGCGTCGGCCTGGCCGACAACTGGCTGCGCCATGTCGGTGACGTGGTGCAGAAGCACCAGGGCATCCTCGACGCCATCGAAGACGACGAACTCAAGCACGCCCGGCTGTGCGAGCTGAACGTGATCGAGCAGGTCGCCAACCTCTGCCGCTCGACCATCGTGCTGGATGCCTGGGCCCGCGGCCAGAAGCTGATGGTGCACGGCTGGGTCTACAGCCTGAAAGACGGACGCGTGCGTGAAATGGGCATCGACGTCGGTTCGCTGGAAGAGCTGCAGCCAGCGTATGAAAAAGCGCTGTCCTTCGTGCCGCGCAAGGGCCGTCGCGACTGATCCCCACACGGATGACCACCATGCTCGCTCCACCGATCAACCTGCACGCCTGGATCGAAGAGAACCGCCACCTGCTGAAGCCGCCGGTGGGCAACAAGATGATCGACAACGGCGATTTCATCGTGATGGTGGTCGGCGGGCCGAACTCGCGTACCGACTACCACTACGACGAAGGCCCCGAGTGGTTCTACCAGCTCGAAGGCGAGATGGTGCTGAAGGTGCAGGAGGACGGCGCGGTGCGCGACATTCCGATCCGCGCCGGCGAGATCTTCCTGTTGCCGGGCAAGGTGCCGCACTCGCCGCGGCGCCCGCCCGGGGGCATCGGCCTGGTGGTCGAGCGCAAGCGGCTGCCGCATGAGATGGACGGCGTGATCTGGCACTGCGAGCGCTGCAACCACAAGCTGCACGAAGAGTATTTCCCGCTGCAGAACATCGAAACCGACCTGCCCAAGGTGTTTGCGCGCTACCACGCCAGCCTGGAACTGCGTACCTGCAGCCAGTGCGGGCACGTGGATCCGCTGCCGGTGCCGGCGGCGGGCTGAGCACCTGCCCCTGTAGAGCCGAGCCCATGCTCGGCTTCGTGGCCCGGCAGCCGAGCATGGGCT
>NZ_JBHHMJ010000314.1:0-12225 GCF_042136455.1 Stenotrophomonas sp. 3diitr2024 | reverse complement strand
CCGGCCGCTGGCCGGCAGATGCCCACCATGGAATCGTGAGGTTGCCGGCCAGCGGCCGGCACTACCAGACGATCAGGTCTGCTTGCGCCGGATCGGAATCGCCGAAACCGGCACTGAGGCCACGTCATGCCCGCCTTCGCGGATCGGTGCGCCCGGGTCCGGTGCCCAGGCATGGGCATAGATCACTTCCCAGCTGCTGGGCAGCTTGCCGTCGGCGCGCCGCATCGGTTCATACGCCGCTGCCGCCGCAGCGAAACGGCCACGCCCGGTCAGCGTGTGGCGGCGATCCACCCGCGCATTGGTCGCGCCCATCGCGCGCAGCTCGCGCATCAACGAGGGCAGGTCGTCGTAGGTCAGGGTGAACAGATCGCGGTCCAGCACCGGGTCGCGGAAGCCGGCCATCATCAGCGCATCGCCGAACTGGGCGATCTGCGCGAAGCGGCTCACGTGCGGGCGGTCATCGGCGGCCGCGAAGGCCTCGTTGAGTTCGATCAGGGTTTCCGGGCCGAAGGTGGAACACAGCAGCAGGCCACCGGGCTTGAGCACGCGACGGAAGCCTGCGAACACCGCCGGCAGGTCGTCCACCCACTGCAGGCACAGGTTGCTGAAGATCACGTCCACGCTGTTGTCGGCCAGCGGCAGCGCGGCGGCGTCGCCGCACAGGCGTTGGAACGGCTTCCACCAGCCGGCCTGGCGCTTGGCCTGGTCCAGCATCGGCAGTGCCACATCCAGCGCGATCACCTGCGCCTTCGGCCAACGCTTCTTCATCAACGCGCTGGCGTGGCCGGTACCCGCGCCGATGTCCAGCACCACCTCGGGCTTGCGTGCCTCCAGGTAGTCCAACGATTCGATCAGCCGCGACTGCACCTCGCGCTGCAGGGCGGCGGCAGCGTCGTAACTGGTGGCGGCACGCGCGAATGCGCGGCGGACATGGCGGGCATCGAAGTGGGACGGCATTGCGAAAGTCTCTTAGAACGTACCGGGGTATGCGCCGCCGTCGATCAGCAGGTTCTGCCCGGTGAGGTAACCGGTGTGTGCGCTGCACAGGAAGGCGCAGGCGGCGCCGAACTCGTCCGCTGTGCCGAAGCGGCCAGCGGGAATCTGCTGGCGGCGGCGTTCGGCCACTTCGCCGGCATCGCCGTCCTTGCCCGCAGTGTGGGCGAAGTTGGCGCGCAGGCGGTCGGTGTCGAACTGGCCGGGCAGCAGGTTGTTGATCGTGACGTTGTGCGCGACGGTGCGGCGCGACAGGCCGGCGACGAAACCGGTCAGGCCGCTGCGTGCACCGTTGGACAGCGCCAGGATGTCGATCGGCGCTTTCACCGCCGACGAGGTGATGTTGACGATGCGGCCGAAGCCACGCGCAATCATCGCGTCCACGGTGGCGCGGATCAGCGCGATCGGCGCCAGCATGTTGGCGTCGAGCGCGGCGATCCAGTCGTCGCGCTCGAAAGTGCGGAAGTCGCCTGGCGGCGGGCCACCGGCATTGGTGACCAGGATGTCCACCTGCGGGCACGCGGCCAGCGCCGCGGCAACACCGGCGTCGGTGGTGATGTCGGCGGCGACCGCGCGCACCTCAGCGGCACCGGGCAGTGCACGCAGCTCTTCGGCAGCGACCTGCAGTGCAGCCTCGCCACGGGCCACGATCACCACGTTGACGCCCTCGCGCACCAGCGCACGCGCGCAGCCCAGGCCCAAGCCCTTGCTTGCGCCGCAGACCAGTGCCCAGCGGCCGTTGATACCCAGATCCATGCGTCAATCCCGTGGAATGAGGAAGGCGCTCATTGTCCGCCATCGGCCGGTGACAGGCCGGCAACGAAGTGTTGCAGGGCGCTGGCCACCTCGTCGGCATGGCCGAGGAAGGGCGCGTGGCCGCCATGGGCGATGGTCAGCGCCTGCGCACCCGGGGCCAATGCCGCAGCGGCCTGCATCGCCGCCGGAGACACCAGCCGGTCGCGCTGGCCGGCGATCCACAGGCTGGGTTTACCCAGTGTTGGCAATGCGCCGCGCAGGTCGGTGCTTTCCAGCAGGCGCAGGCCTTCCAGCAGGGCCCGTTCGGTGGGCGCGCCGCGCTCAACCAGGCGTTGGCGCAGCGTGCGCAGCTCCTCGCGGGCGTGCGCCGAGCCCATCACATCCAGCGCCAGGAAGCGTTCCAGGGTGCCACCGAAATCGGTCGCCAGCTCGCGCCCGAACTGCTCGAACACCGCCGGCTCCACCGCATGCGGCCAGTCGTGGCCGCGCACGAAGCGCGGCGTGGCCGCGATCATCGCCAGCCCGCGCACTTTCGGAAGCGTTGCGGCGGCGTGCAGTGCGAACAGGCCGCCCAGTGACCAGCCGCACCACACCGCCGGCGGTGTGGCCGCGGCAATGGCGTTCACCACGAACGGCAGGCGCAACGGCGTGGTGTCTTCGCGGCTGTGGCCATGGCCCGGCAGATCAACCAGATGCAGGGTGAACCGGTCGGCCAGGCGCTGCACCAAGGGTGCGAACACACCGCCCTGCAGGGCCCAGCCATGGATCAGTACCAGGTCCGGCCCCTGGCCGGTGACGTCGATATGCATGGGAAAACGACAGCAGGCTCAGGCAAAGACAGGCAATGGCGGTGGCGCGGCGTCACGTACCGCCAGATCCACGCGATCGCGCGCGCTGGCGATCGCGGCCACCAGGCCACGCACCTGTTCCGGCGTGTGCAGGGCGGACAGGGTCACACGCAGGCGCGCCTTGCCTTCGGGCACCGTGGGCGGACGGATCGCGCCGACCAGCCAACCAGCCTGCTCCAGTGCCTTGGACATCGCCACGGCGCGGTGATCGTCACCACACAGCAGCGGTTGGATCGGCGTTTCCGAAGCCATCAGGTCCAGGCCATGGCGGCGTGCCTCGCTGCGGAACAGCGCGATCAGGTCGGTCAGTTTCGAGCGGCGCCAGTTGTCACGGCGTGCCAGGCGCACCGCTTCCAGTGCAGCGGCGGCCAGCGGTGGCGGCATCGCCGTGGTGTAGATGTAGGGGCGTGCGGTTTCAGCCAGGTGCTCGACCAGATCGTCGCGGCCCAGCACCAGCGCGCCGGAACCGCCCAGTGCCTTGCCCAGCGTGACCAGCTGCAGCGGCACATCGTCCACGCCCAGCCCGGCGGCGGCCACGGCACCACGGCCGTCACCGACCACGCCTACGCCGTGCGCATCGTCCACATAGAACAGCGCTTGCTGCAGGCGTGCCACAAGCGACAATGCACGCAGCGGTGCGATGTCGCCATCCATGCTGAAGACACCATCGGTGGCCAGCATCGCCGCGCCGTCGGGCGCGTGCTTGAGCTGGCGCATCGCGCCTTCGGCATCAAGGTGCGGATAACGGCGCAGGCGCGCACCGGCCAGCCGCGTCGCATCCAAGAGGCTGGCGTGGTTGAGCTTGTCCTGCACGCAGACATCACTCTCTTCGCTCAGCAGTGCCTGCTGCACGGCCAGGTTGGCGGCGAAGCCACTACCGAACAGCAGCGCGCGCGGGTAGCCCAGCCACTCCGCCACTTCGCGCTCCAGCGCGTCATGCAGGGCGTGGTGGCCGCAGACCAGATGCGATGCACCGGCGCCGGCGCCTTCGCGTGCAGCGGCATCCTGCAGCGCGTTGACCACGCTGAACTGCTGGGCCAGGCCCAGGTAATCATTGCTGCAGAAGCCGGTCAGCCACTGGCCGTCCACTTCCAGGCGGACGCCATCACGACGGTTGACCGTGCGCCGCGTGCGGCGACGGCCTTGGGCATCGCGCAGGGCGCGCTGGGCGTGGAGGCGGGCGGTCAGGTCGGGGCGGGCCATGGCGGCTGAATGCGGCGACGGGGCGGCTAGGGTAGCGCGTTGCCGCGACGCCTGCTTGTACCCCGTCTCAGGCCGCGTGAGCGCAGCCGCAGCCGGGCGCATCGGCGCTGATGTCGGCGTGCACTGTACCGCCGTGATCGTGGCCCTCGGCATCCACCTGCACCGCCATCGGTTGCAGTCCCAGCCGGGCAAACAGGGCCAGGTCGCGCTCACTCTCCGGGTTGCCGGTGGTCAGCAGCTTGTCGCCGTAGAAGATCGAATTGGCACCGGCCAGGAAGCACAGCGCCTGCAGTTCGTCACTCATGGCTTCGCGCCCGGCCGACAGCCGCACCATCGAGCGCGGCATGGCGATGCGTGCCACCGCGATCATGCGCACGAACTCGAACGGGTCCAGCTCGGCACTGCCATGCAGCGGGGTGCCCGCCACCTGCACCAGCCTGTTGATCGGCACCGAATCGGGATGCGCCGGCAGCGTGGCCAGCGCCAGCAGCAGGCCAACGCGCTGCGCGCGCGTCTCGCCCATGCCGACAATGCCGCCGCAGCAGGTCTTCAGGCCGGCCTCGCGCACGTGCTCCAGCGTGTCCAGGCGGTCCTGGTACTGGCGCGTGTGGATGATCGAATCGTAGTAGTCCGGTGCGGTGTCGAGGTTGTGGTTGTAGTAGTCCAGGCCGGCGTCCTTCAGCGCGCGTGCCTGTTCGCCACTGAGCATGCCCAGCGTGGCGCAGGTCTCCAGGCCCAGCGCCTTCACCCCGGCGATCATCGCCGCTACCTTCGGGATGTCGCGGTCCTTCGGTGATCGCCACGCGGCACCCATGCAGAAACGCGACGCACCGGCGGCCTTGGCCTGGCGGGCCTTGGCCAGCACCGCATCGTTGTCCATCAGCTTCTGCGCGTTCACCCCGGTGCTGTAGCGCTGCGCCTGAGGGCAGTACGCGCAGTCTTCCGGGCAGCCTCCGGTCTTCACCGACAGCAGCGTGGAGACCTGCACCTGCGCCGGGTCGAAGTGCTCACGGTGGACCGCCGCGGCGCGGAACAGCAGCTCGGGCAACGGCAGGTCGAACAGGGCCTGCAGTTCGTCGTGTTGCCAGTCGTGGCGGATGGCAGCAGCCATGGCGGACCTTGGGTACGAGTGGAGCGAGGGCGGCAGTGTGGGTGGGTGGGTGAGTGCTGTCAACCAGATTCTATATAGAAAAGTTTACATTGAGCGGCCGCCATGAATGGGCGCTACGGTGTAAGTTCATTGCTGCATACGGACGCGCGAGTACATGCCATGAACAGCTACCAGTCCTATCCGATCCGCCGCGACGCGGTGCTGTGCAGCCTGGCCGCACTTCCTGACGGCGGCCTGCGCGTGGTGCTGGATGATCTGCGTCAGGCCGATGCGCCGGGGCAGTGGAAGAATCACACCTTCGTAACCTTCAAGGACTACGCGGCGGGGGAGCTCGATCCGGCGATGCTGCCGAAGGAGGAACTTGAAGCATTCGGTCACTATGTCTTGGTTCGCTTGTTGGCGATAAACGGTTGCCTGCGTGATACGGACGAAGGTCCTGACAGCGATGTCCCTCTCACCGACCAGTAGCGGCAAAGCACCGCCGCGCTGACCGATGGAGGCATCGCCCGGATCGATGCGCAACTGCGTTTCCACTGCGATGGACAGTTCCGAACATCGCCTGCATCGTGGGGAACGCGATGTCGCTGGACCCGCAGCGCCACCCCGGCATTGCCGATGTCTTCTACGCCCAGCGTGTGCGCGAACGGGTTGCGCGCGGTGTACTGGAAGCGCGGGGTGAAAAAGCGCCGGTGGCGGGAGCGCCTGCCCGTCTGGCGGTGTGCGCATTGGGCAGGTTGTCGGGACGGCCCGTGTCCAGGCATTTCACCGCATCCTGCAAGGCCTTCGGCCACAGTAGCCGCTGTCCGCTCGCACCCGCCGCATCCAGGCTGTCCTGCATGACCGATCTCCATCGCCGCCGCGGCCGCATCACCGCGCTGGTCCTAAGCGAGGCCTGGCGCCGCCGTGCCGCGCTCTGGGGCGGTGCTGTGGCCGTAGCGCTGGTGGCCATCCTGTTTGCCAAGGCCAGCGACGCGGCCTTCCATCTGTTCCAGCGCATCACCGCGCACTCGCCGTGGTGGGCCCTGCTGCTCACGCCCGGCATCTTCGCGTTGCTGGCCTGGCTGACCGCGGGTGCGCTCAAACCCACCCGCGGCAGTGGCATTCCGCAGGTCATTGCCGCACTGGACAGGCCGGACGAGTCCTTCCGCAAGACCAACCTGTCGCCCGCGGTCTCGGCGGGCAAGCTGCTGCTGACCTCGCTGTCCCTGCTCGGTGGCGCGTCCGTTGGTCGCGAGGGCCCGACCGTGCATGTGGGCGCGAGCCTGATGTACCTGTTCGGCCGCTGGTTCGGCTTCAAGGACCCGCGCGAACTCTCGCACTTCCTGCTGGCCGGGGGCGCGGCCGGCATCGCGGCGGCGTTCAACACACCGCTGGCCGGCATCGTCTTCGCCATCGAGGAGCTCAGCGGCCGCTTCGAGCATCGCTTCTCCGGCACCCTGCTGACCGCAGTGATCGTCGGTGGCGTGGTCTCGCTGGGCCTGCTCGGCAACTACACCTACTTCGGCCATGTGAGTGCGCGCCTGCCGCTCGGCCAGGGCTGGCTGGCGATCCTGCTGTGCGGCGCAGTGGCCGGATTGCTGGGCGGATTGTTCGCGCGCGCGGTGTTGGCCAGTGCGGCGGGCCGCCCCCGTTGGCTCGGGCAACTGCGGCAGCGGCATCCCGTGTTGCTGGCCGCAGGCTGCGGGCTGGTGGTGGTGCTGCTGGCCCTGGCGTTCGGAGAAGGCGCATTCGGCACCGGCTACGAACAGGCGCGCAGCCTCGTGCAGGGGCAGGCGATGGTGGGCCACGAGTTCGGTCTGATGAAGCTGCTGGCGAATCTGGCGTCCTACGTGGCGGGCATCCCCGGCGGCCTGTTCTCGCCGGCGCTGGCGGTCGGTGCCGGTCTTGGGCATAACCTGGCGATGTTGATGCCGGGCGTGGATCCGCGTGCGTTCGTGCTGCTGGGCATGTGTGCCTACCTGACCGGCGTCACCCAGGCCCCGCTGACCTCGGCGGTGATCTCGCTGGAGCTGACCGACAGTGGTGATCTGCTCCTGCCGATCCTGGCCACGGTGCTGATCGCGCGCGGCGTTTCCGGGCTGGTGTGCCGCGTGCCGATCTACCGTGGGTTGG
Source organism: Stenotrophomonas sp. 3diitr2024 (assembly GCF_042136455.1). NCBI lineage: Bacteria > Pseudomonadati > Pseudomonadota > Gammaproteobacteria > Lysobacterales > Lysobacteraceae > Stenotrophomonas > Stenotrophomonas sp. 3diitr2024. The sequence goes on along the minus strand of NZ_JBHHMJ010000314.1, from coordinate 5,202 downwards.
CGGAGCTGTTGATGGTGCCGAAAGCAGAGCCAGCTGACAGGCCTCACTGATTGCCTTGATCAACAGGACCAATCATCTCGGATCTTCACTCCTGTAGTGAAGCTGATTCCGCGCTGCACCGTCTACCCGATGCCGCGTGCGCCGCAGAAGATGCGTCCACGCCGGGGCTGCACCCGGACCCGCATCGAGAGCAACATGATCAACACTCGTATCCGCAGCCTGGCGGCTGCCGTCCTGGCCCTGGCCAGTTCCCCCGCGCTGGCGATGTCCGGCGCGCCCATGCTGCCCAGCGAGCGCAGCATCGGTACCCTCGAACCGGTGGCGCGTCTCGAGGGTGCCATGCCCACCAGCGTGGCGGTATCTGAAACCGGGCGCATCTTCGTCAACTTCCCGCGCTGGGGCGATGACGTGAGCTGCAGCGTGGCCGAATGGCGCGACGGCCGCGCCGTACCCTATCCGGATGCGCGCATCAACAGCGCGGACGGAGCCGACCCGGCTGCACACTTCATCAGCGTGCAGAGCGTGGTGGCCGATGGCCAGGGCCGGCTGTGGGTGTTGGACACTGCAGCGCCCGCATTCTCCGCACCGCAGGCCGGTGGCGCCAAGCTGGTGGCGATCGATCTGGCTACCAATACCGTGGCCAGGACACTGGTGTTCCCGGCCAACGTCATCGACGCGCGCACCTACGTCAACGATGTGCGCTTCGACTTCCGGGTCGGCCGCGAGGGCGTGGCCTACGTGACCGACTCGTCGCTGAGCGGTATCGGCGGCATCATCGTGATCGACCTCGCTACCGGTAGCGCCACCAAGCGCCTGATCGGGCATGTGTCCACGTCAGCCGACCCGACCTTCGTACCGATCGTGGAAGGGCAGCAGATGCGGCTGCGAAACGCGGATGGTTCGACGCAGCCGTTCACCGTGGCCGCCGATGGCATCGCCCTGTCGCCCGATGGCGCCACGCTGTTCTACACGCCCTTGTCCAGCCGTCATCTGTACAGCGTGCCGACCGCGCTGCTGCGCGATCCGAAGGTGAGTGAAGCGGAACTGGCGGCCGCGGTGGTCGACCACGGCGACAAGGGCGCCTCCGATGGCATGGAGATGGACGCCAACGGGCGGTTGTATGCCAGCGACTACGAGCACAACGCGATCCATGCCCGCGACGCGCAGGGGCGATGGACGACCGTGGTTCACGACCCGCGCATCCTGTGGCCGGATACGTTGTCGATGGGGCCGGACGGCTATCTGTACTTCACCGCCAACCAGCTGCACCGCCAAGCCGGATTCAATGGCGGCGTTGATCGGCGGCAGGCGCCGTACATGGTGTACCGCACGCGGGTGGATGCCGCGCCGGCGCCCACGAGATGAAGTGATCCGGTAGAGCGGTGAAAGTTCCTACGGCCCACTGGGAACACAGCCGATGGCATCGCGCCATCGAGGTGCTCACGCTGCAACGTATGCCTGCCTTTACCCCCGCCGCCTGGAGCCTGCAGGCCGTGCTTCGCCTGCTGCTGCCATTGCGCTGCCTGGTCTGTGACGACCCAGGCCATGATGGCCTTGACCTATGCCGCGCCTGCCTCGCCGAACTACCCTGGGCCGGCCGCGCCTGCCTGCGTTGCGCGCTGCCGCTGCCGGACGCCGCCCTGATCGTCTGCGGCAGCTGCCGCGAGGAAGCGCCACCGCAGACGGCCACCCATGCCAGCCTGTTGTACCTGCCGCCAGTGGACCAACTGTTGGTGCGCTACAAGTTCCATCAGGACCTGGCGGCTGGCCGCCTGCTGGCGCAGTTGATGCAGCGGGCACCGCCCGCCTGGTCATGCCCACCACTGGCGCCGGTACCCCTGCACCGCCGCCGCCTGCGCCAACGCGGCTACAACCAGGCCGCCGAGCTGTGCCGGCTGCTGCCGTTGCCGGTCTGGCATGGGCTGTACCGGCGGCGGCATACCGCACCGCAGTCCGAACGAACGGCCGAGCAACGCAGGGAAAACCTGTTCGATGCGTTCGATGTCGATGGGCCGGTGCCCACGCGCCTGACCGTGGTCGACGACGTGATGACTACCGGCAGCACGGTGGTGGAAATCGCCGAGACACTGCGCTGCACAGGCGCAGAAGAAGTGCGCGTGTGGGTCTGCGCGCGCGTGCCGTGATCGCTCTCTTCATCGCCGGGGGCTAGGATGAGGCCGGTACTGGACTGAAGGAGTAGCCATGAATTCCCCCTTGTCTCCCTTGTTGTCGGCGGTGGGTCGCAGCTGGTGGATCCTGCTGCTGTATGGGCTGGTTGCGCTGGGCTTCGGCATCATCGCCATCGGCTGGCCGCTGTCCGCCGCCATGGCATTGGCGTGGACGCTGGGCGTGATGGCCATCGTTGAAGGCGTCATCAGCCTGTTCGCACTGGTCAGCGGCGGCAGCGGCGCGTCGCGTGGCTGGCTGGCACTGTATGCCATCGCCTCGATGGGTTTCGGCATCCTGGCGGTCATCAATCCGCTGGCCACGGCCAGCGTGCTGGTGCTGTTCCTGGCGGCGTGGCTGCTGGTGGCAGGCATCTATCGCATCGTATTCGCGATCCGCGTGCGCAAGCAGATCCAGGGTGAGTGGCTGCTGATTCTCAGCGGCGTGCTGGCGGTGGTGCTGGGCCTGCTGTTCGCGGCCAACCCGTACGCGGGCGTGGCGGTGACCACGCTGTGGATCGGCATTGGCAGCCTGCTGTACGGCCTGCTGCAGGTGCTGGTGGCGTTCAAGCTGCGGAAGCTGAAGTGAGAACGGCGCTTGCGTTGTTGCTGGGCGCGGCACTGGCCATGGCCGGATGCACGCCAGGTGCCACGCCCGCGGTGCAGGCGGTCGAGGGACACGTACCGCGCGCGGGTGTGGATGTACGCCTGAGCGCGGTCGATGCGGACGGCAAGGGCAGGCAGGCGCAGTGGCAGGGCGAAACCCTGGCCCTGCACGAGCCACCGATCGCCGGCAGCGCCGACATTGCCGATGTGCGCTACGTGCTGGATCAGGACAAGCAACCTGGCCTGCAGATCCGCTTTCGACACGAAGCGCACCAGCGCATCCACGATGGCACCGAAGCACTGGTGGGCCAGCGAGCGGCGATCAGCGTGGATGGCCGCGTGTTGATGGTGGCGACGGTGCAGGGCCCGTTCGGGGAGTCGATGATGCTGAGCGGGCTGCCGAGCATCGCCGAGGCGCAGGCGTTGGCGAAGCACATCACCGGTCAGTGACGGGCGCGCCAACATCCCCGCGCTACGCGGAGGTCGACCAAGGTCGACCGCTACCGTGCGAACCGTGCCTCGATCTCCTCCAGTGACTTGCCCTTGGTCTCCGGCAGCCAGAATGCGGCTACCAGGAAAAATACGAAGGTGCAGGCCGCCCAGAACACGAACATGCTGGCGTAGCCGTAGTGGCCCACCGTGGGCAGGAAGATGGCGGCGATGGTGGTCGACACGAACTGGTTGATCAGCAGTGCGATGCTCATGCCGTTGGAGCGGATGCGGTTCGGCATCAGTTCCGACAGTGCCAGCCACACGCACACGCCGGGGCCGACCGCGAAGAACGCGACGAATACCAGGATGCAGGCGGCCACCGACCAGCCATGTGCAGGCGGCGGCACCGGGCCGATGCGGGCCTGTTCGACGCGCAGCGGCGCCTGCGCGGCACTGGCGGGGTCGGCGAACGGGTTCAGATGCAACTTGCGGAAGAATGCGCCGATCACGCTGTCTGGCTGTACGGTGCCGGTGCGGTCGATACGCAGTTCGCGATCAATCAGGTTGTCGCTGCGCACGGCGCGCACATTGGTGAAGTCGCCGTAGGCGTACGACACGGTCAGCTGCAGCGGCCGGCCCTCGCTGTCGATGCCAGCACCGAGGCGCTGCCACTGGGCTTCATCCAGCACCAGCTGCAGGCCATCGCCGTTGACCGCCGCCTGCAACTGCGGCTGCACATCAGCGCGACCGCGCTCGGCCTGGAAGAACAGCGTGGCCGCTGCCAGCAGGGCCACGCAGATACCACCGCTGCCGAGCATCAGCAGGAACTTGCGGCCCTTGCGGTCGACCAGCAGCAACGCGACCACGGTCATCACCGCATTGAGCAGCTTGATCGCCACGTCGGCGCCGTTGGCCACTGAACCGGACAGGCCGGCCTGGTTGAGGATGTTCACCGCGTAGGCCAGCACCGAGTTGATGCCGGTGGCCTGGGTGCAGGCCAGCACCACGCAGGCGAGCAGGAACGGCACCACGTAGCGGCGGCTGAGCAGCGGGTCGCGCTTGCTGTCGCTGCTGCTCGATTCCGGCGCCTGGATCTGCGCAAGGGTGGGCTCCACATCGGCAGCGGGCAGTACGCGCTGCAGGCTGCGGCGGGCTTCATCGATGCGGCCCCGGCGCACCAGCCAGCGTGGTGATTCGGACAGCCAGAAGATGCCGGCGCAGAACAGCAGGCCCGGCGCCAGGCAGGTCCAGAAGATGGTGCGCCAGGCGTGGTCCTTCACCGTGAACAGCTCCTGCGCCTGCTGTGCCAGCGGCAGCGAGCGCACGGTCTCGGCGGCGGCATCCACCGCATGTGCGTGGTACAGCCCGATCAGCGCGGCCAGCACCAGGCCGATGGTCAGCAGCAGCTGGAACATCGCCGCGCCGCGCCCGCGTCGCTCGGGGCTGAGCACTTCAGCCAGGTACAGCGGAATCACTACACCGATCAAACCGCCACTGATGCCCTGCAGCAGGCGGCCCAGCAGCAGCGGCGTGTAACCGGAGGCCAGTGCCATGATCGGAATCGAGGCGGTGAACAGCAGGCCGGCCAGCAGCATCGCGCCGCGGCGGCCGATCAGGTCGGCGATCATGCCGGCGAACAGCGAGGACAGCACGCTGCCCAGCAGTACCGCGGCCACCACGAAGCCGAGCTGCTGGCTGCTGAGCTGCCAGGCGTGGCTGGCGGTGGCTTCAAGATAGGGCAAGGCGCCGGCGATGATGCCGATGTCGATGCCGTACAGCAGTCCACCGAGGCCGCCGATGAAGAGCAGGTAACGTACGGGCCAGCGCGGAGCGGTGCTTGCAGTCATCGGCAGTTCCTGTGGTAGCGCCGGGCCAGGCCAGGCGGCGGTTCGTCGCAGAGTGCATTCTGTAGAGCCGAGCCATGCTCGGCTGCTTTCCGTTCCGATATCGAGGTTCCCCATGCCGCGCTTCGTGCGGTGAGCCGAGCATGGCTCGGCTC
>NZ_JBHHMJ010000300.1:0-6914 GCF_042136455.1 Stenotrophomonas sp. 3diitr2024 | reverse complement strand
GATCGCCACGGGGTCAGATCCCTTTCCTGCGGGAAAGGGATCTGACCCCTTGCAGTCCTGCGGCACGCCCTCTTCCAAAATGTGAAGGCCGCGCGGTGACGAGCACACCGCCCCTTCGGCTAACATTCGTCCATGCCGCATACCACCACGACTCCGCCCGCATTGCAGGATGGCGACCTGCTGGCCGCCATCGACCTTGGCTCCAACAGTTTCCACATGGTCATCGCGCGCTATACGCTCGGCCAGCTGCGGGTGATCGACCGCCTGCGCGAGACGGTGCGCATGGCCGATGGCCTGGATGGCAAGGGTGGTCTCTCTTCCGCTGCACGCCAACGTGCACTGGAATGCCTGGCCCGCTTCGGCCAGCGCATCCGCAATGTGCCGCCGCACCGGGTGCGCGCGCTGGCCACCAACACCGTGCGCCAGCTGCGCTCGCCGCAGTCGTTCCTGGTACCGGCCGAGACCGCACTGGGGCATGCCATCGAAGTGGTCAGCGGGCGCGAAGAAGCGCGCCTGATCTACCTGGGCGTGGCCCACGCGCAACCGCCCAAGCCCGGGCAGCGCCGGCTGGTGATCGACATCGGCGGTGGCTCCACCGAGTTCATCATCGGCATGGGCATGCAGACCCTGGAGCGCGAAAGTCTGCAGGCCGGCTGCATCGCCAGCACCCGGCGCTTTTTCCCCGGCGGCAAGCTGAGCAAGAAGCGCTGGAAGGACGCGCTGGCCGAGATTGGCCGCGAGTTCCAGCCTTTCGCCAGCAAGTACCGCGCGCTGGGCTGGCAGGAAGCGTTGGGCTCTTCCGGCACGCACAAGGCGATCAGCGAGATCTGCGCGACGATGAAGCTGAGCAAGGGCGCCATCACCGCCGAGGCCCTGCCGCAGCTGCGCGATGAACTGCTGAAGGCCAAGAAGATCGACGACATCCAGCTGCCGGGGCTGTCCAGCGACCGCCGCCCGATCATCGCCGGCGGCATCCTGGTGCTGGAAGCGGCCTTCCAGGCGCTGGGCCTGCAGAAGCTGCTGGTCAGCAAGGCGGCGATGCGCGAAGGCATCCTGTATGACATCGTCGGCCGCGCCGGCGAGAACGACCTGCGTGACGAATCGGTGGCTGCTCTCAGCCAGCGCTACGGTATCGATACCGTCCAGGCCGAGCGCGTGCAGGACACCGCGCTGTCCCTGCTGGAACAGGTGCAGGAGCGCTGGAGGCTCGATGCCGACGATGCGCGCATGCTCGGCTGGGCCGCGCGCCTGCACGAGCTGGGCCTGATGATCGCGCACAGCGGCTACCACGTGCATGGCAGCTATGTGCTGGAACACTCGGATATCGCCGGCTTCTCGCGCCAGGAGCAGCAGATGCTGGCGGCCCTGGTGCGTAGCCACCGCCGCAGCGTGACCAAGACCGCCTTCGACGCCCTGCCCGAGCGACTGCTGCTGACCGCACGCCGGCTGGCGGCCCTGCTGCGGCTGGCGGTGCTGCTCAACCGCGCCCACGAAGACGATCCGCTGCCGGCACTGGAACTGACCGCCGACGACAACCGGCTGTCGCTGATCGTGCCGCAGGCCTTCATCGATGCCCGCCCGCTGCTGCGCGCGGACCTGATCGGGGAGACCGATGGCATCGCCGGGCTGGGCATCCAGTTCCGTCCGTTCGTGGCCTGAATACGCTGTCCGCTGTTGTCCACAGGACAACCGGGGTGACGCATTTCCCACTCCCACTTTGCGCAGTCTGGCGGTTTTTTGTGCTGCTCCGCACCACAACGGCGCGCTGTGGGCAATCGCTGCCATCACGTAAGCGCCTGCTTTTGTTCACGTTTTGTGAAGGCTGGCGCGGCCGCGTGACATAAATGGATACGAACCCTTTACAGAGCATTAACTAACGAGACTACTATCGGGTCACCGGCTCGGTCATCGACCCTGCTGGCTCCTTCGACGCCCACTTTGGCGTCCTGTGCACGACCTGAGAGAGAGAGCTCGCCATGACTTCACGCACCACCGCACTGGGGCAGGCCATCCGCTACGCCCTGGCTACCACTGCAGCGCTGGCAGCGCTGCCCGCGTTTGCCCAGGAAGGCAGCAACGCCAACCCGACCAACCTCGACCGCATCGAGATCACCGGCTCGCGCATCCGCCAGGTGGACGTGGAGACCGCCCAGCCGGTGTTCGCGATCAGCCGCAACGACATCGAAAAGCAGGGGTTCAGCTCAGTTGCCGACATTCTGCAGAACGTCACCGCCATGGGCAGCCCGACCATCAGCCGCGCCAATGCGCTGACCGCAGGCGAAAACGCGGGCGGCACCTACATCGACATGCGCAACCTGGGCACCCAGCGCACCCTGGTGCTGGTCAACGGCAAGCGCCTGGGCATCAGCACGTCCGGCTACCAGGACATCTCCACGCTGCCGGTGTCCGCCGTGGAACGCATCGAGGTGCTGAAGGACGGCGCCTCTGCGATCTATGGCTCCGACGCCATGGCCGGTGTGGTGAACATCATCACCCGTTCCAATGTCACCGGTGTGACTGCCAACGTCTACCACGGCCAGTACAGCCAGGGCGACGGTGCACGTGACCGCTTCGACGTTGTCGCCGGCTGGAGCAATGAGCGCGTGTCGTTGACCCTGTCGGCCGAGCATGCCGAAGAGAAGGGCGTGTGGGCGCGCGATCGCGGCTTCAGCAAGTACGGCATGACCGATCGCCATCCGTACGACAGCAGCAACTGGACCACCATCAGCCAGTACGGCCAGTTCACGGGTCTGCGCGGCCCGGGCTGTACCGCCACTGCGGGTTGCGGCTATTCCCTCAACCGCGGCGCGGATCCCACCAACCCGGCCAATTACCACCTCACCGATACCACGCCTTTCACCGGTGACGTGAGCAACGCCAACGACCAGATGCATGTGATGTATCCGGTCAAGCGCGACTCGGTCTATTTCGACGGCCGCTTCAAGATCACCGACAACGTCAACTTCCGCACCGAGCTGGGCTACAACAAGCGTGAGTCCACCCGCCAGATCGCGGGCTATCCGCTGCAGTCGAGCACCGCCGGTGTCGGCTCGATGTCGATCAACAGCTACTTCAACCCGTTCGGCCGCCAGCACGGTTACGCCAACCCGACCGCCGTGGCCTGGAACCGCCGTACCTGGGAAGTGCCGCGCGTGACCACCAGCGAGCTGAAGACCTACCGCGCGGTGGCGTCGTTCGACGGTTCGTTCGAGATCGGCAGCCGCTACTTCGACTGGGAAGTGGGCTACCAGTACAACCGCAATGAACTGGAATCGGTGGCCACCGGCAACCTGCACAAGGGTCGCGTCGCCGGCGGCGTCGGCCCGTCGTTCTACAACGCCGCCACCGGCAAGGTGCAGTGCGGTACCGCAGCTGCACCGATCTCCTATGACGTGTGCAAGCCGTGGAACCCGTTGGTTCCGTACGGCACGACGGCTGCCGATGGCCTGTACGGCAACGAAGAACTGCAGGCGTGGCTGTTCCCGGAAGAGATCACCAAGGGCCGCACCACCTCCAAGAACTTCTTTGCCAACATCGCTGGCAGCATCGTCACCCTGCCGGCTGGCGATCTCGGCTTCGCCTTCGGCGTGGAAAGCCGCAAGGAAGAAGGCAAGTACACCCCGGATGCCCTGGCCCAGACCGGCGCTACCACCAACCTGGCCGCAGGCCCGACCGGCGGTGACTACACCGTCAACGAGGCCTACCTGGAAGTGAACGTTCCGGTGCTGGCCGACCTGCCGGGCGCGAAGGAACTGACCTTCAATGGCGCAACCCGCTTCTCGGACTACAACACCTTCGGCAACACGCTCAACAGCAAGTTCGGTTTCAAGTGGAAGCCGATCGACTCGCTGATGGTGCGTGGCACCTGGGCCGAAGGCTTCCGCGCACCGACCATCAGCGACCTGTTCGGTGGTGGTTCGGAGACCTTCGCGCAGTTCAGCGATCCGTGCGACACCCGTTTCGGTTCCTCGGCCTCCAGCGCCGAAGTCCGTGCACGTTGCGCACGCGACATCGCCAATGCGAATACCTTCCGCCAGCTGCGCCAGGGCGGCACCCCGGTGAACACGTCGACGGACGCGACGCCGGTGCCGTTCACCTCCGGGTCCAACCCGCTGCTGACGCCGGAAACCTCGACCAGCAAGACCCTGGGCCTGGTCTGGAGCCCGAGCTTCATCCAGGGCTTCAACGCCTCGCTGGACTGGTGGAAGATCCGCATCGACAACACCATCATCGCCGACACGCCGACCCAGATCCTGCAGGACTGCTACGAGTCGGGCATCGAAGCGCGCTGCTCGCGCTTCCAGCGTGACCCGGTGACCGGCATCGTGACCAACCTGAAGTTCGGCAACCGCAACGCGGGCTTCATGGAAACCGAAGGCTACGACCTGGACGTGAGCTACCGTCTGGACACCCGGTTCGGCAAGTTCAACGTGAACTCGGCCACCACCTACGTGTCCAGTGCGACCTACCGCACCTCCAACGACAACTCGATCGTTCCGATCGTCACCAACGGCATCGGCAGCGCCTTCCGCGTCCGTTCCAACCTGGTGCTGGGCTACGAGCGGGGCAACTTCGGCGCGAGCTGGACCGCGCGTTACTACTCGGGCGTGAAGGAAACCTGCTCGAACATCGCGCTGTACCCGGACGAATGCTCGGATCCGGGTGTGTATGCACCGTGGTACAAGGGCGCCCGCAACTACAACGAGCGTGGTGCGGTCACCTTCCACGACGTGCAGGTGCGTTACTCGCTGCCGTGGGATGCCACCGTGTCGGTCGGTGCCAACAACGTGTTCGAAAAGACCGGCCCGATCATGTACAGCAAGCCGAACTCGGCCTTCTCGTACTACGGTGGCTACGACATCGGCCGCTTCGTCTACATGAAGTACCAGCAGCGCTTCTGATCCATCGCGCTGTGACATGAAGCACCAGGACCACGGCCCTTCGGGGCCGTGGTTTTTTGTTGGCCGCAGCGCCCCTGCGGTGGCCGGCGCCCCCGTCATCTGACGGTCGCAAAGTGGTCATGTCGGCTACATCGCCAGGGCCGAGCATGCCGGAAACCGGGAGGCCCGCCATGCGCTATGCCATCGTCACCGAGACCTATCCGCCGGAAGTCAACGGCGTCGCCCTCACCGTACAGGGCCTGGAGCAGGGTCTGCGTGCAGCCGGACACGAGATCGACCTCGTCCGCCCCCGCCAGTCCACCGAAGCGCTGGATTCGGCACCCGGCACCTTGCTGGTTCCCGGCGCTGCCCTGCCCCGCTACCCCGGCCTGCGCTTCGGCCTGCCAGCCCCGATCCGGCTGGGCCGCCATTGGCAGAATCAGCGTCCGGATGCGGTCTACATCGCCACAGAAGGTCCACTCGGCTGGTCGGCACTGCGTACCGCACGTCGCCTCGGCATTCCGGTCGCCAGCGGCTTCCACACCCGCTTCGACGAGTACCTGCCCGACTATGGCGTGGCATGGCTGCAGGCCGCGGCCATGCGCTGGATGCGCCGCTTCCACAACCAGGCGGACGCTACCCTGGTGCCGACCCGCGAACTACAGCAGTTCCTCGGCGAACAGGGCTTCGAACGCGTGCGCCTGCTGGCCCGTGCGGTGGACAGCCAGCAGTTCGATCCAGGCCGGCGCGACCCTGCACTGCGCGAGGAATGGGGCGTGGATGGCAACGGCCTGGTGGCGATCTATGTCGGCCGCATTGCTGCCGAAAAGAACCTCGGCCTGGCGGTGAAGGCATTCCGCCGCCTGCAGCAGATCCGGCCCAAGGCACGCTTTGTATGGGTGGGTGACGGCCCGGCCCGCGAGAAGCTGGCACATGAAAATCCCGATTTCATCTTCTGTGGCATCCAGCGCGGCGATGCGCTGGCCCGCCACTTCGCCAGCGGCGATCTGTTCCTGTTCCCCAGCCGCAGTGAGACGTTCGGCAACGTGACTCTGGAAAGCATGGCCAGCGGTGTGGCCACCGTGGCCTTCGACTACGGCGCCGCGCGTGAGTACCTGCGCAACGGCGAGAACGGCGCAGCGGTGGACAGCGACGAGCAGTTCATCGAGGCCGCCGTGCAACTGGCCGCCGATGACGCGAAACGCCACGAACTGGGCGGCAATGCCGCACGCGCGATGAAGCGATTGCATCCACAGCAGGTGGTGGCCGAGTTCGATGCGTTGCTGGCCGAGCTTGCGCAGTCGCGGAGGAGCGGCCATGCGCACCACGCCGCTTGAACTGCTGGCAGGGCGCGAGGCACGCTTGTGCCGGCGGGCGAACCACTACTGCCGGCGCCGCCGCGTGCGCCGCCTGTTCGCGGCCATCAGCCGTCTCGGCGATGGCGTGTTCTGGTATGTGCTGATGGCTGCGCTGGTGGTGCTGGATGGCTTCGATGGCCTGCGCGCCTCGGTGCACATGGCCGCCACCGGCCTGGCCGCATTGCTGCTGTACAAGGGCCTCAAGCGCTGGACGCGGCGCCCGCGGCCTTACGCGGCCGATCTTCGCATCCGCGCCTGGGTGGCACCGCTGGACGAATTCAGCTTCCCCTCCGGGCACACCCTGCACGCAGTGTCGTTCACCATCGTCGCACTGGCCTACTACCCCTGGCTGGCACCCTTGCTGGTGCCGTTCACCCTCGGCGTCGCACTGTCGCGGGTGGTGCTGGGCCTGCACTATCCTTCCGACGTGCTCGCCGCCACGGGCATCGCCGTCCTGCTGGCTTCGGCCAGCCTGACCTGGCTGCCGCTGCCGGTGTAGCCCCGGGGTCAGATCCTTTTCCTTCGGAAAAGAGATCTAACCCCCACAATACCGGCGGCTTCGGGAACTGCGCCATGGCCTGGGCACGGGTCATGCCGATGCGCAGGCCGAATGGACCGGGCTGTTCAACCGGCAGCTCCGGGTCGTCGCCCGGCTTCAGATCAAAACGGACCACGC
>NZ_JBHHMJ010000293.1:0-393 GCF_042136455.1 Stenotrophomonas sp. 3diitr2024 | reverse complement strand
GCTGCAGCAGCGCCATGCCGAACTGCGCCAGGCCTACCTGCGCCTCAATGGCACCCAGGAAAAGCTGCTGCAGTCGGAGAAGATGGCGTCGATCGGCCAGCTGGCCGCCGGCGTCGCGCACGAGATCAACAACCCGATCGCTATCTGATCACCGCCATCGAACTGAAGCTGCCGCTGCTGCATGATCTGCGCATGGACTACGCCGGCATCCGCGAGGAATTGCAGGCACAGGGCGTGGAGCTGCCGAGCGCAGTGGACGTGGCCGGTCGCTACTCGGACTACAACAACTTCGGTTCCACCACCAACAGCAAGTTCGGCCTGAAGTGGAAGCCGATCGACAGCCTGCTGGTGCGCGCCACCTACGGCACCGGCTTCCGTGCGCCGACCGTGGAT
>NZ_JBHHMJ010000286.1:0-2622 GCF_042136455.1 Stenotrophomonas sp. 3diitr2024 | reverse complement strand
AGCTGCGCTACCTGGTAGCCATCGCCGACGCCGAGCTGAACATCACGCTGGCCGCCTCGCGCGTGCACGCCACCCAGCCCGGCCAACCCCCAGAAATCCGCTGTTCGCGGCAAGCCCCAGCCACGAGGGGGCTCCGCCGATGGCCGCCGACTGCGCGCCAGCGCCGCTTTCCGCCCAAATCGCCGAACCATGCGCTTGCTCACGGATTGACCACGCAATTGATGACAACGTTGTCCCCACCTGGTGCCGGACTCTCTCCCCGGCCTCCCAGGTGCCTCCGTCCGGCCCCTCCGTCGCCTTCCCGGGCGATGCCCGGACCTGCGTCACGCGCGGCGCCATCGGGGCCCGCGCGCCCTTTGATCGGAGACTCACCCATGTACGACCCGATTGTGCGCAGTGCCGAACGTTCGACCCGAAGCTGTCGTCCCCGCCGCCTGGCCTGGCTGCTTGCCTTGGCCGCCGGTGCCGCCGTCCTGCCCGGCCTGGCGCAGGCCGCCAGCTGTGCCGGGGTGGCCGAATGGGACCAGGCCAAGATCTACCGGGCCGGCGATACCCTGCAGAAAGGAGGCGTCCTCTATCGGGCGAACCAGGACATCTGGAACGCGCCGCCGGACCATCCGGCCGGCGCGCCCTACTACACCAACCTCGGTGCCTGCGATGGCAGCGGCACCAACCAGCCGCCGGTGGTCAGCCTGACCTCGCCGGCCAACGGCGCCACCTTCAGCGCCGGCAGCACGGTCAACGTGACCGCCACCGCCAGCGATCCGGACGGCAGCGTCGCCAAGGTCGAATTCTTCCGCGACGGCAGCACGCTCGGCGTGGCCACCAGTGCGCCGTATGCAGCCAGCTGGACCAACGCCAGCGCCGGCAGCCATACCCTGCGCGCGGTGGCCACTGACAACAACAATGCCACCGCCAGCACGGCGACGGTCACCATCACCGTCAACGCCGCCAGCGGCGACACCACCGCGCCGAGCGTGCCCGGCGGGCTGGCGGCCGGAACGCGCACTGCCAACAGCATCGCGCTCAGCTGGAGCCCATCCACTGACAACACCGGTGGCAGTGGCCTGGCCGGCTATGACGTGTACCGTAACGGAAGCCTGGTCGGTTCGCCGTCCAGTGCCAGCTATGTGGATGGGGGGCTGACCGCATCGACCACCTACCGTTACCGCGTGCGGGCGCGCGACAACGCCGGCAACGCGTCGGCGCAGGGCACCGAGATCAGCGCCACCACGCTGGCCGGTGACGGCGGCACCACCGGCAAGCGGGTCATCGGTTACTTCACCCAGTGGGGCATCTACGGCCGCAACTACCGGGTCAAGAACATCGACAGCAGCGGTTCGGCGGCGCGCCTGACCCACATCAACTACGCGTTCGGCAACGTGCGCAACAACCGCTGCGAAGTCGGCATCACCCAGCCGTCGGATCCGAACAGCGGTGCCGGTGGCGATGCCTTCGCCGACTACACCAAGGCCTTCAGTGCCGCCGAGAGTGTCAGCGGCAGCGCCGATACCTGGGACCAGCCGCTGCGCGGCAACTGGAACCAGCTCAAGCAGCTCAAGGCCAAGTACCCGAACCTGAAGGTACTGATCTCGCTGGGTGGCTGGACCTGGTCGCGCGGCTTCTCCAGCGCGGCGCGCCCGGAAAACCGCCAGGCCTTCGTTGCCTCGTGCATCGACGCCTACATCAAGGGCAACCTGCCGGTGACCGACGGTGCCGGCGGCGCCGGTGCGGCGCTGGGCGTGTTCGACGGCATCGACATCGACTGGGAATACCCGGTGGCCTGCGGCATCGAATGCGGCAAGCCGGAAGACAACGCCAACTTCACCGCGCTGATGGCCGAGTTCCGCCGCCAGCTCGATGCGGTGCGTCCGGGCCTGTTGCTGACGGTGGCGGTGGGTGCCGGCATCGACAAGATCCGCGTCACAGATCCGGCGGCGTACCACCCGTACCTGGACTACATCAACGTGATGACCTACGACTTCCACGGCGCGTGGGATGCGAAGACCAATCACCAGTCGGCGCTGTTCGATTCGCCGAATGATCCGTCCACCGGCGACCAGAAGCTGTACAACAGCAACGACGCCATCGAGGCCTTCATCAGCCGTGGCGTGCCCGCCGCCAAGCTCAACCTGGGCATCGGCTACTACGGGCGTGGCTGGACCGGCGTGGCCAATGCCAACAACGGCCTGTACCAGACCGCCAGCGGTGCCGCCCCGGGCACGTATGAAGCCGGCATCGAGGACTGGAAGGTGCTGAAGAACCTGGCGTGGCCGGGCTACACCGACAGCACCGCCGGTGCCACCTGGATCTACAACGGCAGCACGCTGTGGAGCTTCGACACCCCGGCCAACATCACCCGCAAGATGGGTTACGTGAAGACCCAGGGCCTGGGCGGCGCGTTCGTCTGGGAGTTCAGCGGTGACGATACGCAGGGCACGCTGACCAAGGCAGTCAGTGATGGCCTGAAATAAGGCAAAAGCCGGGGGCGCCATGCTGCGCCAACCGGGTGATTTTCGCAATCACCCGGAATGGGCGAGAATCCCTGTTCCATCCGCTGCAAACAGCCCGTGCCGATGCCGAAGAAGATCCAAGCCCGCAAGTCCGCCATCCATGGCAACG
>NZ_JBHHMJ010000270.1:0-14074 GCF_042136455.1 Stenotrophomonas sp. 3diitr2024 | reverse complement strand
GCGGCGTCGACCTGGTGGTGGGCCTGGTGGAAACCCATGGACGCACCGATACCCAAGCCCTGTTGGAGGGCCTGCCGCAGCTGCCGCTGAAGGACGTGGCCTATCACGGCCATGCCCTGCAGGAGATGGACCTGGACGCCGATGAGCGGATCAGCCCGGAACTGCGTGAGACCATCGAACAGGCCCGCGACGGTGGCTTCGCTGGCCATGCCGGCTATCGCTTCGCACGCCTGTCGGAGTACTTCGGCAAGTTCCTGCGCCATGGCAAGTTCGACCACAGCCGCGACGCGGCGGCAGCATAGGGGCGGGGGAGGCAGGCCGCCCTGTAGAGCCGGGCCAATGCTCGGCTGAGCTTGGGCGGCTGGGCCAACAGCAGCCGAGCGTGGGCTCGGCCACGCGCCAGTCGCCTGCGTCGACCGGTCCGAAGCGCAGCTCAGCTCCCGCTCGCAGTGCACGCTCCAGGCTCACCTCCAAGTCCATGCCCACACCTGCGGCCTCGTCGGCAAACGGAAGGTAGGCCATCCTGCAGTCGTGCAGCATGACGCCCCTTGCAGGGCAGTGCTGGCATGCTGGGTGCCCCTTTCCTCGCGGAGTCCTGCATGTCCCTGGCCGATCACCAAAGTGCGCTGGCACCGCAGGGTTTCCTGCGCGTGGCGATCAACCTGGGCAACCCGGTGCTGGCGCAGGGCGATGCGCACTCACCGCGCGGACCGTCGGTGGAGCTGGCCACGACATTGGCGCAGCGCCTGGGTGTGCAGGCACGCTTCACCTGTCACGATGCCGCAGCCTCGGTGGTCGCTGCGGCAGGCGAAGACGGCTGGGATCTGGCCTTCCTGGCCATCGATCCGGCACGCGCCGACCGCATCGCCTTCAGTGCTCCGTACGTGGAGATCGAAGGCACCTATCTGGTGCGCGAGGACAGTCCCGCGCAGCAGGTGACCGACCTCGACCGCGAGGGGCTGCGCATCGCGGTGGGCCGCGGTGCAGCCTACGACCTGTTTCTCAGCCGCGAACTGCGCCACGCCACGATCGAACGGGCCGAGACGTCGGCGGCTGCGATCACCCTGTTCGATCTGCAGCGCCTGGATGCCGCCGCCGGCGTGCGCCAGCCGCTGCAAGCATGGGCGCGGGCGCATCCCGGCCACCGCGTGCTGGCCGACCGTTTCACCGCGATCCAGCAGGCGGTGGCGGTGCCGGCATCGCGCCCCGCAGACGCGCTGCAGTCGCTGTTCAAGGAAGTGGAGGCGATCAAGGCCGGCTCGCTGCTGGAGGAGGCGTTCGCGCGCGGCGGGCAGGCGGTCACGCTGGTGCGATGAGTGTAGCGTCCGCCATGTGCCGCACGTGTTCGGCAGCCTGCGCGTGCAGCCAGTCGCGGAAGGCAAGAAAGCCGCGGTGGCGGGCCGAACGCTGAGGGTAGACCAGCCAATGCGGCCAGGCGGTTTTCAGGCGCAGGTTGGACAGCGCAACCAGTTGGCCGGAATCCAGCAACAAGCGCGCCCGCGTCACCCGCCCCAGCGCCACGCCCACCCCGTCCAGCGCCGCACGGTGGTGTGCCTCCGAATCATCCAGCACCGCTACGAAGCGCGACGGCGGGGTCTGCCCGCTCAACGCGAACCAGGCCCCCCACGCACCATCGGGGTCCCCCAGCAGTGGCCACTGGTTCAGTGGCACCCGGTCGATCCCTCCCATGCGTTCGATCAGCGCCGGGCTCGCCATCGGCAGCAGCCACTCGTCGAACAGCGGCTCAACCACCAGGCCCGGCCACTGCCCGCTGCCCAGCCGCAGCGCGGCGTCGAACTGGCGCTGGCGCTCGAAATCAATCAGGCGCTCACTCGACTGCAGGTTGATCTCGATCTGTGGGTGCTCAGCCACGAAGTGACCCAAGCGCGGCACCAGCCACGCCGACGCCATCGACGGCACCGCACTGATCGTCAGCACGTGCTCGGCGCGGGCCGCATAGGGCTGGAAAGCTTCGTTGATCGCATCCAGATGCGGGCCGACCTGGTCGAGCAGGCGCTGCCCCTCCAGGGTGAGGGCGACGCCACGCGGTTGGCGGACCAGCAGTGGCTGCCCGAGCCGCTCTTCCAGCTGGCGCATCTGATGGCTGAGCGCACTGACGGTCAGATTCATCGACGCCGCTGCCCGTGACAGGTTGCCCAGCCGCGCGGCGGCCACGAATCCCTGCAGGGCATGAAGGGGCGGACGGGACATCAGGCTTGAATTCCTCTCAAGGCATGCTTGCGGAAATGTCGCTTTTTGCGCTTCCATGCTGCCCGTATCGTGCAATCCACTCAAGTGGAGGCACGCTCATGAACATCTTCGGCAGCCTGTTGTTCCTGCACGGCCATGTGGCCAACGCCGAGCTGGCACGCCAGCTGGCCAGCCCGTCCACCGCCTCCCCTGCGTGCGCGGCGCAACCGGCCGCGCCGGTTCAGCAGCCGGGGACCCGTTGAACGCGGCTCAACCTGTGTACCAGCGTTGGACGTATTCAGGCAGCCAGGGCATTGGATCGATATCCAGTGCCCGGCAACCGTCGAGCGTGTCACGCAGCACGCCCTCACCGGGGCCACCGGGAATCCGCAGGCCTTCTTCTTCCGGAAGCTGCACCACAGCCCAGTCGTGCAGCCGGTCCATGCGCAGGCGCAGCGCCGCCTGCAGCCATGCCTTCAGCGGGTAACAGCGATAGCCTTGTTCACCCAACGCAGCAATTGCCAGCGACAAGGCTTGGTTGGCACCACGTACCCATTCAGTACGACCCCCAGCCTTGTGCTGGATCGTCATCGGTGCCGGTGCGCGGTGCGCCTTGAACGGCGAACGCAGCTGCAGCTCCAGATCACGTGCATCGCGCTCGCCCTCCGCTTCCACCAGCGCACCGGCATCGAGGTCGAAGAACTCGAACCATCGCCGATGCAATGCGCTGATGCGTCCGAGCGGATCACGTGAAAAGCCGATCTTCGCGTAGTCCTCCCACGCACACGGGAAGACGTAGGTGAACACACGACCGTCGATGCGGATATCCGATTGCATGTGCGCAGGCTGCCTCGACCCCAGCCCGGGCGCAACCGGGCGTTGCCGTGGACGCTGCAGCGCTCCGGCAGTGCGGCTTCGTGCAGCCGGCACGAACTATTCTTGCTGACCGTCGCTGCCATCTCCGCCCGCCATGCCGTCTGCTGCGCCCGCCCCCCTACCGATTTCGTCCATCACCCTGGAAGCGGCAACCTCCGCGGTGATCCACCAGCACAACGCTGAAGCCGCGCGGCAACCGGCATCGCTGACCAAGCTGATGACCGCCTACGCCGCCTATGCGTGCGTCGAAGAGAACGGACGCTCGTGGGACGACCCGGTCACCATCGCCGCCGACGATGTGCATGCCGTGGCCGATGATGAAACGCGCATGGGCCTGGTGCCCGGCGAGACAATCACCCTGGCACGCCTGCTGGAAGGGTTGATGGTGGTTTCCGGCAATGACGCTGCATTGGCGATCGCGCGTCACCTGGACGGATCGCAGGCCGCATTCCTGGAACGCATGAACCGGCACGCACGCCAGCTCGGGCTGCGCAGCACCTGGTTTGCCAGCGTGTCCGGCATCACCACACCGCACCATGTCTCCAGCGCGCGCGACATGGCGGTGCTGGCCGCCCGCCTGTTGAACGACCATCCGCAGATCCTGGCGATCACCGCGCAGCGCGCGTTCGCCCATGGCAGCTTCAACCGCAGCAACCAGAACGCCCTGCTCGGCGAAGACGGCGTGGACGGCTTGAAGACCGGCTACACCCAGGCCGCAGGCTTCTGCCTGGCCGCCACCGCGTGCCGGCCAGTACCCGGGCGGGACCAGCCGGTACGGCTGATCACCGTGGTGTTGGGCTCTGCAAGCCGCGACGCGCGCGACGCACTGGTGCGCGACCAGTTGGCCGCGGGATTCGCCGCCCTGGCCGGCAGCTGACCGCGCGTGCGGCTCAGCGCCGCTTGACCGTCGCCACGATCAGCCGCTGCAGCTCGGCCACGGCACCGGCCTTGTCCAGCGCGCCGGCAGCCACGCCCTCTGAAAGGGCTTCAGCCGCACCGAGAATGGCCCAGCGCCCGGCCAGCGACACCGTGCCGTCGGCCGCGAACGGGCCCAGCCAGACCTGGCAGTTGTCGATGAAATCCTGCTGGTAGCGCCGCCGCACCTCATGCAGTTCCGGCGCCCCCACCAGCGCGGCGAGGATGCCTTGCACTTCACTGCCCTGGCTGAGGACGCAGTCGATGTAGCCGGAGGCGATAGCCGCCGCCCGATCGACCAGTTGCGCCCGGGCGCGACCGATACGCTCGTGGAAGACCACGGTCTGGCGTCCGTCATAGTCATCGTAGAGCGCCGCCAGCAAGCCATTGCGGGTCACGAAGTGATCATAGGCCACAGGCTTGGTCACGCCCGCCGCTTCGGCCAGCCGCCCCAGCGTCAACGCTCCGGTACCTTCTTCGCGGACCAGTGCCCAGGCCACATCCAGCAACTGGCGGGTGCGTTGCTCCCGGGTCATTCGGCGGCGCGTGGGGGTGGCGTTGGCGGGCATCGGCGGAGCACGGCGATCAGCGCATCGGAACACCAATTTTACGGCCGATCGCCAGCGCGGTCTGCAGATGCGCTTCAGCGGCACCGGTATCGGCGTCCAACAGCAGGTGGGACGACAGCACGCGCGCGCCGCAATAGTCGAAGATGCCCATGTCGATCTGGGTCCTCATTGCCGCGTCGTAGCCACGACGTTCGACCATGGCTGCGTCGGCGCCGCCCAAGCCGACCAGATGCACATTCAGGCGCTGCAGCTTCTTCACCAGCCTGCCCTGCGCATCCTGTGCGTAGGCCCAGTCGTTGGTGAACACACGGTCGATCCAGCCTTTCAGCAGCGCCGGGAACGACCACCAGTACAACGGGAACACCAGCACCAGCGTATCGGTGGCATCCAGCCGCGCGTGCTCGGCAGCGACATCGGCCGGTACCGCGCCGGTGCTGCGGAACAACGCCTGGTCCTGCGGGTTGAAGCGCGGATCGAAGCCTTCGGCCATCAGGTCGGCATAGGCCACGGTGTTGCCGGTGTCGGCCGCGGCAATGGCATCACCGATGCGACGCGCCATCGCGTGGGTCAGCGAACCGGGCTCAGGGTGGGCGATGACAATGAGGCTGTGCATGGAGATCTCCAGGAATCGATACCTACCAATGGTAGGTAGCGATTCCGGGGAAACCAGCGCCACCGATGGGACGCTGTTTTCGCGTCCAACGTATAGTGCAACGATGCCCTGTGGGACATCCGGACATGGATCGACGCCTGCCCCTGGCGATACTGACGCTGCTGCTGTCGCTGTTGCTGCCATCCGCCTTCGCGGGTGAACTCAGTCCCAGTGACGCGAAAGCCCTGCGCGAAGATGTGCGCGCCCTGATGACTGCCTACGCCCGCGGGGATGCGGACTTCCTCATCGAGCGCACGCATCCCAGCCTCAAGCGGCTAGCCGGCGGCGATGAGGCCTTCCAGGCGATCACCCGCGATGCGTGGAAGAAGCAGCACAGCGGCGGCGTGGTGGTCATCAGCGAGGACGTCGGTGTGCCGACCCGGACCTATGCGGCCGGGGAGGAAGAAGTCTGCTTCGTGCCACGCCAATCCCTGGTACGGGTGCGTGAAACCCCGATGCGCAGCACCACGTTCATGGTGGCCGTGCGCCGCATTGGCGGTTCCGGGTGGACATATCTGGACGGCACGGGGCTGCAGGACAATCCACGCCTGCTTCGCCAACTGCTGCCAGCGTTGGAACCCGGCGTGATCCTGCCCAAGCGGGAGATCGAGGCGTTGTAGTCGCCGGCCCTTCCCGCCATGCAGGGCGCGGGGCTACTGGAACAACGCGTTCAAGGCCGCCCCGGACGCCGCCTGCTGCAGGCCATCGAAGCGTCCGTCCTGCACGATCGGCTGGGTCGCCTGCATCAGTCCAGCCCACGCGGCACGCGCCAGCGCACCGCCCAGGCTGACCCGGCGAACGCCAAGTGCGGCGATGTCCTGCAGGCTCAGTGCTGTGGGGCCAGCGACCAGCAGGTTCACCGGCTTGGAGCCCGCGGCGGCGACCACCGCACTGATCTGCTCGCGCGTACTGATGCCCGGTGCATACAGCACATCGGCTCCGGCCTCGGCATAGGCACGCAGGCGCCGCAGGGTGTCCTGCAGATCCGGTACGCCCACGAAGAAGTTCTCCGCTCGCCCGACCAGCAGCACGTCGCCGCCCGCGCGGTCGATGGCCGCACGCGCCGCGCGCAATCGCTCGACCGCCTGCTCGATGGGCCTCAGTGGTGCATCGGCCAGGCCGCTGGCGTCCTCGATCGACAACGCCGCGATGCCGGTATCGAGCGCCGCGGTCACCGCCTCCTCCACCGCGAGTGGCGTAGCGCCGAAACCATCACCGAAGTCGGCATTCAATGGCAACGGGGTCGCCGCCGCCATCAGTCGCAGGTGCTCCAGCGTGGCCTGCAGCGATACCGCGCCGTCCGGTCGCCCCTCACTCCAGGCGCAGCCGGCACTGGTCGTGGCCAAGGCCTGGAAGCCCTGCCGTTGCAGATAGCGCGCACTGCCGACGTCCCACGGATTGGGCAGCACGAAGCATCCTGCTGCATGCAACTGGCGGAAGCTGGCGCGCTTGCGCAGGGTGTCGGCATCAGGCGAGGCCATGGCGGGCTCCGGGGCGGCAAACCTGCACCCTAGCCCGCCGTTCGGTCGCGCTCAAGGCGACGAAGGCAGCCGTGCATGAAGTGATGCCGGCTGCTTATTGGACGCCACCGGCAGCCGTGCCCGAGCGTGGACGCCTGCCCCCCCAATGCCGCCACGGAGCACCTCATGCACCCGGACCCGCAGCCCCTCATCGACCCGGGCGACGATGACGCCCACTGGGCCGACCTGCTTTCGCCCGCCCGCCGGCGTCTGATCGCGTCGGCCGGCCTGGCCGCCGGCGGCCTGGCCAGCGCGTCCACCGCCACCGCCGCCGCGCGCGTCGGCAGCGCCGTGAACACCACCGAGCCCGGACGACCCGGCTTCCGCGCCATCGTTCCGCCAGCGTCCAAGGGCCGCAGCCCCTGGGGCCAGGCCACGGCCAGCGAACCGACCCCGCGCCCGGCCAGCGTGCGCCCCGGCGAGGCCACGTTGCCCACCGCCCCGCGCGCCTACACCGACATCAAGAGCTACCACGCCCATATCTATTTCGATGAGGACAGCTTCGAGAAGGCAGCCCTGCTGCGGCGCTGGGCCGCCGAGCGCTTCCCGGTGGAGCTGGGCAACTGGAACCTGGAGCCGCGTGGCCCGCACGTCACCCCCTCTTTCTACTTCGGCTTCACCAACGACCTGCTGCCGGTGCTGGTGCCCTGGCTGCAGCTCAACAGCCTGGGGCTGACCATCCTGATCCACCCCAATACCGGCGACGGTCGCGCCGATCACCTGTACTACGCGTTGTGGGTGAACCGCGCTCAGCCGGTGAACGCCTACAACTGGCCGGCGCCGCAGCCGGGGGAACAGGAGCCGTTGGAGGAGGTATTCCCGAACGTGGTGCCGACGGTGCCGCTGGAAACCTGAGCGGATGTCCGATTGGGGCGCTGGGGGTGTGCAGCGCACCTTGGGCAGCCCCCTCGGTGGCTGCGTAGCTTGCTGCGCACCGCACTTCCTTCATCCACGCATGGCGTGGATCTACGGCATCATGGGCCGTTGCGGCATCGCCCCTCGCCCGGCCCTGCCGTGATCGTCGGCCTATGTGCTCGCATCCACCGCCTGCACGACGTTCAGCGCGCCTTGATCCGGCGTCCGCCATACAGCCACAGGCCCTCCGGCACGTTTCAAACATACGATTGAAACGCTGCAAACTTCGCCGAACTGGACAGCATCCGCCGGTTCCGCCAGACTGCCGCCCTTTCCCGTCTTCCGGATCCCATGGCGAAGCTGCTGGTCCTGCACGGCCCCAACCTCAACCTGCTCGGCACCCGCGAGCCGGAGGTGTACGGCCACACCACGCTGGCCGACATCGACCAGGCCCTGGCCGCGCAGGCATCCGCTGCCGGGCACGCCGTGGAGAGCCTGCAGTCCAACGCCGAGCATGTGCTGGTCGACCGCGTGCAGGCTGCGCGCAACGACGGAACCGCTTTCATCCTGATCAACCCCGCCGCCTTCACCCACACCTCGGTGGCCCTGCGCGATGCGCTGGCAGCGATGGCGGTGCCGTTCATCGAAATCCACCTGTCCAACCCGCATACCCGCGAACCCTTCCGCCAGCACAGCTTCTTCAGCGACAAGGCGGTGGGCGTGGTGTGTGGCTTCGGTGCCGACAGCTACCGCTACGCGATGGACGCGGCGCTGCTGCGCGTATCCGCCACCTGATTGTCGACCCGGGCGCCCACGGCGCTCTCCTCACCTAGATAGAAACCAAAGAGGCCCTCATGGATCTGCGCAAAATCAAGAAGCTGATCGACCTGCTGGAAGAGTCGAACCTGGCTGAAATCGAAATCAAGGAAGGCGAAGAGTCGGTGCGCCTGTCGCGCGCTCCGGTCGCTGGTTATGCCGCACCGGTCGCTGCTCCGGTGTACGCCACCCCGGCGGCGCCGGCGGCGCAGGCCATGCCGATGCAGTCGCCGACCGAAGCGTCCACCGGCGGCACCGCCAAGCCGGGCCCGGCGCTGCCGGAAGGCCACGTGCTGCGCTCGCCGATGGTCGGCACCTTCTATGCCTCGTCCGCCCCGGACAAGCCGGCCTTCGTCACCGTGGGCCAGCAGGTCAAGGAAGGCGAAACCCTGGCCATCATCGAAGCGATGAAGATGTTCAATCCGATCGAAGCCGACACGTCCGGCACCATCGTCGCCATCCTCGGCGAGAACGGCCAGCCGGTGGAGTTCGACCAGCCGCTGTTCGTGATCGGCTGAGGGGCGCGCCATGCTCGACAAAGTCGTCATCGCCAACCGAGGGGAGATCGCGCTGCGCATCCTGCGCGCGTGCCACACCCTCGGCATCCGCACGGTGGCCGTGCATTCCACGGTCGACCGCAACCTCAAGCACGTGGCCATGGCCGACGAGTCGGTCTGCATCGGTCCGGCGCCGTCGCCGCAGAGCTACCTCAACATCCCGGCACTGATCGCCGCTGCTGAAGTCACCGACGCCCAGGCCATCCACCCGGGCTACGGCTTCCTGTCGGAGAACGCCGACTTCGCCGAGCGCGTGGAAGAGTCGGGCTTCATCTTCATCGGCCCCAAGGCTGACACCATCCGCATGATGGGTGACAAGGTCGAAGCCATCCGCGCGATGAAGGCCGCCGGCGTGCCGTGCGTGCCCGGTTCGGGCGGCCCGCTGGGCGATGACATCGTCGCCAACACCAAGATCGCCCGTGAGATCGGTTATCCGGTCATCATCAAGGCGGCCGGCGGTGGCGGTGGCCGTGGCATGCGCGTCGTGCACGCCGAAGCCTCGCTGAAGACCTCGATCGAAACCACCAAGAGCGAGGCCAAGGCCGCGTTCGGCAATGGCGAGGTCTACATGGAGAAGTTCCTGGAGAACCCGCGCCACGTGGAGATCCAGGTGCTGGCCGACGGCCAGGGCAACGCCATCCACCTCGGCGAACGCGATTGCTCGATGCAGCGCCGCCACCAGAAGGTGGTGGAAGAAGCACCGGCACCGGGCATCACCGCCGAACAGCGCGAGCAGATCGGCAAGGTGTGCACCGAAGCCTGCATCCGCATCGGATACCGCGGCGCGGGCACGTTCGAGTTCCTGTACGAGGACGGCCGCTTCTACTTCATCGAAATGAACACCCGCATCCAGGTGGAACATCCGGTCACCGAAATGGTCACCGGCATCGACCTGGTGGCCGAGCAGCTGAAGATCGCCGCTGGCCAGAAGCTGTCGATCAAGCAGAGCGACGTGGTACTGACCGGCCATGCCATCGAATGCCGTATCAACGCCGAAGACGCTGAGACCTTCGTGCCGAGCCCGGGCACCATCACCGGCTTCCATCCGCCGGGGGGTCCCGGCGTGCGCGTGGATACCCATATCTACAGTGGCTATCGCGTGCCGTCCAACTACGACTCGATGATCGGCAAGCTGATCGTGCACGGCCCGGACCGCGAAACCGCCATCGCCCGCATGCGGGTGGCGCTGAGCGAGATGGTGGTCGATGGCATCAAGACCAACATCGCCCTGCAGCAGCGGATCATGCGCGACAAGGGCTTCCAGGCCGGTGGACAGAACATCCACTACCTGGAAAAGCGCCTTGCCGAACGCAAGAACAAGCCGATCGCGCTGACCTGATCGTCACCCGATGCTGGACATGGAAAGGGCGGGGATATTCCCGCCCTTTTCTGTTTCTGTAGAGCCGAACCCATGCTCGGCTTGCCGCAACGCACAGCCGGGCATGGGCTCGGCTCTACAGTGAGCGCATCAGCGCTTGTCGGCCACGTCGGCCGGAATCTGCGAATTGGCCAGCGGCCGCACGCCATTGGGCGAGGTCGGATCGACGATCACCATGGTCTCGGTCGAGCCATCCGGCCACACTACCTGGAAGGTGCTGCCAGCCGGCAGTGAAGCGAACGGCATGCCCGTCTGCGCGCGATAGACCGCAGCGACCTGGCTGGCGCCGGCGCGGCGCACGTCTTCCTGCGCCTTCACCGTGGTCAGTTCCACCTTCGACAGATGCCGGTACCGATCCTCGTAGGTATCGATCATCAGCAGGCCGACCGCACCGGCAGAGTAGGCCACGAACAGCGCCACCCAGAACCAGAACTTGGCCCCATGCAGGAATCGACGGTAATTCATCGCCCGTCCCTCTTTCCAATCAATCGCTTGATCCATTCCTTCATTTTCCCAGCACCTTGCCGCGATACCGCAGCGTCATACACGAAATCCCGGAAATCCTGCGCTCCATCCTGCGAACAGATCCCTCCGTTCGCACAAAAACTGTTGACCAGCACGCTGTCCGCTCCACACGGTAGACCGAGTTCGCAGGCCGCAAGCCGCCATGCAAGCTCACTGAGCTGTTCGCCCGCCACCAGGCCGTCGAGTGCGCTGTCACCGGCGGCACGCACGCCCATGCCCGGCGCGATCGCCATATAGGCCTCCGGGTCACGCGAAGTGCGCACGCGCTCGACCAGGTCGCGGCGGTACTCGGCACTGTCATGCAACGGCTCACCCTCGGCGAACAACGATGCTTCTGCGGCCAGGTTGCCCTGCGCGGCCGCCTTGCGGCGTTCGGCCAGCACCAGCGCAGCGCCCAGCTTGTCGCCCGGAACGAAGCCGCCACACCGCTGCGCCACGCGCTCGCGGGCCTCGATCATCGCCGGCGCCGCGGTCAGGCCCAACCCGCTCAACACGTTGTTGTCCAGGCGGTAGCCACCCGGATCGAGTGCGTACTGCGCGCAATAGTCGTACACGCGGCTGAGCATCCAGCGCGCTTCATGGTTACCTGTATCGGCCTGCACGCGCAGTCGCTGGGCGTAGGCGTACAGATCGCTGGCGTCTTCGATGTCGGCGCGGAGGTCCAGCGGCAGGCCCGACGGCAGCGTGTTGCCGCGCTCGACGGTGGCCAGCCGGCGCGCCAGGGCTTCCGGCACCACCGGCAACGCCGCTCCGCTGTCGCGGCTGGCCACGACGGTCGGCAGGTCCGGCGACGGTGATGCCACGCCCGCCGCATGGCCGCTGGCCCGGTACCCGGCCACGCCCAGCACGGCCACCGCCGGCAGCACGAGCAACCAGGTTTTCAGGGTCGGGGCGAAGGCCATCGGCGGCGGTGAGCGTTCACGGCGCACAGGAAAGTGACGAGTTTAGCAAGGCCCGGCAGGCCTGTCTGAACTGCCCCCGTTCATCTCAAGGTGGCATCTCACGCGATACGGAGACGCTCCGATGGTCTAGCATGGCCCCCTTTCCCGTGATTGCCCCCACCGCCATGCCGTTCCTGGAACTGACCCTGCGCTGCACCGAAGCCACCCAGCCCCGCTATGAAAATGCGCTGGAGGACGTCGGCGCACTGGCTGTGACCCTGCTCGATGCCGAAGCCGACACCAGCAACGAACAGGCCATCCTCGAACCCGGCGTGGGTGAAACGCCGCTGTGGGACACCCTGGTGCTGAGCGCACTGTTCCCCGCCGACAGCAATGCGCTTTTGCTGCTGGCCGCGCTGGAATCGTTCGATCCGGAACTGGACTGGAGCAACGGCAGCTTCCGCGCCGTCGAGGATGAAGACTGGGAGCGCGCCTGGCTGGACCAGTTCCAGCCGATGGATTTCGGCAGCCGTACCTGGATCGTGCCGTGGAACCATGAACTGCCGGACGCCGCGCAGGCCGCCGATGCCGCCGTGGTGCGGCTGGACCCGGGCCTGGCCTTCGGCTCGGGCACCCACCCGACCACCGCCCTGTGCCTGCGCTGGCTGGACCAGCTGGCCGTGGACGGCCAGTTGCAGGGCCAGCGCGTGCTCGACTTCGGCTGCGGCTCGGGCATCCTCGCCCTGGCCGCGCTGAAGCTCGGTGCCGCCGAAGCGATCGGCGTGGACAACGATCCACAGGCACTGGTCGCCACCGCCGACAATGCCGAGCGCAACGGCGAGCAGGCGCGCATGCACGTGTACCTGCCGCAGGACGAACCGGTCGCCACCTACCCGATCGTGGTCGCCAACATCCTTGCCTCGGCACTGGACGCGTTGGCCGAGCTGCTGGCCGCGCGCGTCGCTGCCGGCGGCCGCATCGCCCTGTCCGGCATCCTGCATGGCCAGGAAGGCGAACTGCTGCAGCGCTACGCCGCGTGGTTCGACGACCTGCAGGCGACCCAGGATGGCGACTGGATGCGCATCACCGGCATACGCCGCGCCTGATCGTGATTGAATGACCGCTGGATCCGAGCCCGCACCCTGAGCATGTCCGAGCCGAACCCGCCGCGCCGCCCGTTGGCCACGTTCCTGCGCCCCGCGTCGGAAGGCGAGGCTGCACCTGCGACCGATTCACGCACGCCCGACCCGGCGATGGATGACATCCCGCCAGCCCAAGCCCGCGCCCCCCTCGAAGCGGCGCTGCCACCGATGGCGGAAACGCGACAGTGCGATGACATCGTCAACCCCGACGAAGCGGCCGTGATCGAACCCGTCCTTGCCGCTCCGGCCCCGCAGGCCGTGGCCGGAGATGCACCCAGTTTCCTGGGCACCTCGCGGCCACGCGCACTGCCGACGCCACGCTGGCACTGGGGGCTGGTCGCCGGACTGGCACTGCTGCTGGTCCTGCAGAGCGTTCTGGCCGATCGTGCGCGACTGGCCGCCGACGCCGGCAACCGCGCCTGGCTGGGCGCACTGTGCGGCGTATTGCGCTGCAGCCTGCCGGCCTGGCATGAACCCACTGCGTTCACCATGACCAGCCGCGAGATCCGCCCCGTGCCGGGCCAGGCCGGCGTACTGCAGGTGCAGGCCAGCATCCGCAACGATGCGCGCTGGGCACAGGCCTGGCCGGATCTGCGCCTGTCGCTGTCCGATGCCGATGGCCGGGTGATCGGCAGCGGCGTGTTCGCACCGGCGCAGTACCTCGGCGAGAACCCCGGCGCGGCCGTGCTGGAACCTGGCCAGAGTGCACGCATTGCGTTCCGCGTGCAGGAACCCGCCGCATCCACCGTCGCATTCACCTTCGACTTCCTCTGAGCAGGATAGAGGCGACCAGCCGTGGCAGGTCGGGCACGCTCGCGCTAGACTGGCCGCCACCACCTCGTCCGGCCGCGCGCTCCGCGCGCACGGGCCAACCGAATCGGGAACCCCCTTGAACGCTGTCCTCTCTCGTCCTGACAACAGTCGTGGCGCACCCCGGCCACCGCTGCGTGAACACGTCGCCCAGTCCGTGCGCCGCTACCTGCGTGACCTTGATGGCTGCGACGCGGACGATGTCTACGAGATCGTGCTGCGCGAGATGGAAATCCCGCTGTTCGTGGAAGTGCTCAACCACTGCGAAGGCAACCAGAGCCGCGCCGCGGCGATGCTGGGCATCCACCGCGCCACCCTGCGCAAGAAGCTGAAGGAATACGGCATCAGCGCGTAAGCGCGCGTGGGTAGTGGGGGGGGGGGGGGGGGG
>NZ_JBHHMJ010000250.1:0-674 GCF_042136455.1 Stenotrophomonas sp. 3diitr2024 | reverse complement strand
GCCCGGGCGCGATGCCGGGCATCACCGAAGCGGTCAACCGCTACCAGGGACCGTTCAACGACATCCGCGTCGCTTCGGGCGTGCTGCCGGATTCGCAGCGTCCGACCTACGAAGCCCTGGTGGCCGAGTGGAAGGAAAAGGGCCTGCCGTCTGCACTGGCACAACAGCTGGCCGAACTGCACTTCCTGGAACCGGCGTTCGACATCATCGAACTGGCCCGCACCCGCAAGCTGAAGCCGGTGGACGTGTCCAAGGTCCACTTCCGCCTGGGCGATGCCCTGCAGCTGCCGTGGCTGTTCGAGCAGGTCGACGCGCTGGAAGTCAACGGTCGTTGGCACGCGGTGGCGCGTGGCGTGCTGCGTGATGAGCTTGCAGCCAACCACCGCAACCTGGCCGGGCAGGTGCTGGGCACCAAGGGCAGCAGTGCCGAGGCCAAGGTCGCTGCCTGGATGGGCCGCGATGACAACAGCCTGCGCTTCACCCTGGCGATGCTGGCCGAACTGGCCGAGCAGAAGACCCTGGACTACCCGACCGTCTCGGTCGCGGTGCAGCGCCTGGGCCAGCTGGCCGCGCATGGTGCGTAAGTGACGTAGTGCCGGGCCGTGCCCGGCGTGCGTGGAGAAAAGGAACGGCCCCGCGAAAGCGGGGCCGTTCTGTATCCGGGGCCGCTGGCC
>NZ_JBHHMJ010000240.1:0-11221 GCF_042136455.1 Stenotrophomonas sp. 3diitr2024 | reverse complement strand
AGATCCCTTTTGCGCCGCAAAAGGGATCTGACCCCAGCAACAGAAGCCGGCCAGCGGCCGGCGCTACCGGATTGCCGGGGCGCCGATCGCGCGCAGGCAGAAGCTGCAGATCGCATCCACCAGCGCGTCTTCGTCGCGGTGCGCTTCGCGGCTGGGCGCGGTCGGGCCGACCATCGCTTCGGTGAAGGCACCGACCAGGCAGGCGGCGGCCACATGCGCGTCCTGCACCGGCAGCTCGCCGGCCGCTACGCCCTCCTCCACCAGCCGCAGGAACACGTCGCCGAAGGCGCGACGGCCGCGCATGCGCTCGGCTTCCACGTCCGGGTCGACCGGTTCAACGATGAAGGCGTGCGCCAGCCCCGGCCCGGCCAGGGCACGGCGGACGAAGGCGGTGATCGCCAGCCGCAGCCGCTCGCTGGCCGCCTCCGGGCCACTGGCGATGCGCTCCATGATCGCGACCTCGTGGGCGACGGCGGCATTGAGGACTTCCACGAACAGCTCTGCCTTGGACGGGAAGTGGCGATAGATCAGGCCGGTGGACACCCCGGCCTGGGTCGCCACGGCCGTCACCGGGGCATTGCGCCAGCCGCCCGTGGCGACCAGCTCGCGGGTGGCCAGCAGGATCCGTTCACGGGCGCCCGCCAGGCGTTCTTCCATCAATGCAGAGCGTTTATAAGCCATGTTCTGATTCTAGTTTCAATTTTTGAATTCGTATTCACTTCTTACCCGAACCCCGCTACGCTGGGGCCATCGCCCGTGTGGGTGGCGGTCCTGCAGACCGCCCCCCACTCCCCTGCCGGGTGCGTCCATTCCTGCCATCCCGCCGTGGAGCCACCACAATGCACGTGCCATCCCTGAACTTCGATCTTGGCGAAGACATCGACCTGCTGCGCCAGAGCGTGGCCCATTTTGCCGCCGCCGAGGTCGCTCCGCTGGCCGCCGAGGCCGATGCCAGCAACCAGTTCCCGCTGGCGCTGTGGCCGAAGCTGGGCGAACAGGGGCTGCTGGGCCTCACCGTGGAAGAAGCATACGGCGGCACCGGCATGGGTTACCTGGCCCACGTGGTGGCGATGGAAGAGATCTCGCGCGCGTCCGGCGGCATCGGCCTGTCCTATGGCGCGCACTCCAACCTGTGCGTGAACCAGCTGCGCAAGAACGGCAACGAGGAACAGAAGCAGCGCTTCCTGCCCGACCTGTGCAGCGGCGCCAAGGTGGGCGCGCTGGCGATGAGCGAACCGGGCGCGGGTTCGGACGTGGTGTCGATGAAGCTGCGTGCGGACAAGCGCGGCGACCGCTACGTGCTCAACGGCAACAAGATGTGGATCACCAACGGCCCGGACGCCGACGTGCTGGTGGTCTACGCCAAGACCGACATGGACGCCGGTGCCAAGGGCATCACCGCGTTCCTGGTCGAGAAGGGCATGAAGGGCTTCTCCACCGCGCAGAAGCTGGACAAGCTGGGCATGCGTTCTTCGCCCACCTGCGAGCTGGTGTTCCAGGATTGCGAGATTCCTGAAGAGAACGTGCTGGGCCAGGTTGGCGGTGGCGTGCGCGTGCTGATGTCCGGCCTGGACTACGAGCGCGTGGTGCTGTCCGGTGGCCCGCTGGGCCTAATGGCTGCGGCGATGGACGTGGTGATGCCGTACGTGCACGAGCGCCACCAGTTCGGCGAGCCGATCGGCAGCTTCCAGCTGATCCAGGCCAAGATCGCCGACATGTACGTGGGCCTGGGTGCCTGCCGCGCGTATGTCTATGCCGTGGCACGTGCCTGCGACCAGGGCCGCACCACCCGCCAGGACGCCGCCGGTGCCATCCTGTACGCCGCCGAGAAGGCCACCTGGCTGACCGGCCAGGCGATCCAGATCCTGGGCGGCAACGGCTACATCAACGAATACCCGACCGGCCGCTTGTGGCGCGATGCCAAGCTGTATGAGATCGGCGCCGGCACGTCCGAGATCCGCCGCATGCTGATCGGCCGCGAACTGTTCCAGCGCACCCTGTAAGGCCACTGCGATGACCGTATTGAGCACCCAGCTGCAACCGGGCAGCGAAACGTTTGAAAGCAACCGCGCGGCCATGCAGGCCGTGGTCGACGACCTGCATGCCACCCTCGCCCGCACCGCGCTGGGTGGCAGCGAAGCCGCACGCGCCAAGCACACCGCGCGCGGCAAGCTGCTGGTGCGCGACCGCATCGACGCCCTGCTCGACCCGGGCAGCGCGTTCCTGGAAATCGCGCCGCTGGCCGCGCACGGCATGTACGAAGACGCCGTGCCGGCCGCTGGCGTAGTGGCCGGAATCGGCCGGGTGAGCGGCGTGGAATGCGTGATCGTGGCCAACGACGCCACGGTCAAGGGCGGCACCTATTACCCGATGACGGTGAAGAAGCACCTGCGCGCGCAGGAGATCGCCGAGCAGAACCACCTGCCCTGCATCTACCTGGTCGATTCCGGTGGCGCGTTCCTGCCGCTGCAGGACGAAGTCTTTCCCGACCGCGACCATTTCGGCCGCATCTTCTACAACCAGGCCAACCTGTCGGCACAGGGCATTCCGCAGATCGCCTGCGTGATGGGCAGCTGCACCGCTGGTGGTGCCTATGTGCCAGCGATGAGCGACGAGACTGTGATCGTGCGCGAGCAGGGCACGATCTTCCTCGGCGGCCCGCCGCTGGTGAAGGCGGCCACCGGCGAAGTGGTGACGGCCGAGGAACTGGGTGGTGCCGATGTGCACACGCGCATCTCCGGCGTGGCTGACCACATGGCCGACAACGACCTGCAGGCACTGGCACGGGTGCGCGCGATCATCGCCCAGCTCAACTGGCGCAAGCCGGAACCGGCCATGGCGGTGCAGGCGCCCGAGGAACCGCTGCTGCCGGCACACGAACTGTACGGGGTGATCCCGGCCGATACGCGCAAGCCCTACGACGTACGCGAAGTGATCGCGCGGCTGGTCGATGGCTCACGCTTCGACGAATTCAAGCCGCGCTACGGCGCAACGCTGGTCACCGGCTTCGCCCATCTGAACGGCTACCCGATCGGCATCATCGCCAACAACGGCATCCTGTTCTCCGAGTCGGCACTGAAGGGCGCGCACTTCATCGAGCTATGCACCCAGCGCAATATCCCGCTGGTGTTCCTGCAGAACATCACCGGCTTCATGGTGGGTCGCAAGTACGAACAGGGTGGTATCGCCAAGGACGGGGCCAAGCTGGTGATGGCGGTGGCCTGCGCCAGGGTACCCAAGTTCACCGTGGTGATCGGTGGCTCGTTCGGTGCCGGCAACTACGGCATGTGCGGCCGCGCGTACTCGCCGAACTTCCTGTGGATGTGGCCAAACGCGCGCATCGGCGTGATGGGTGGCGAACAGGCCGCCAGCGTGCTGGCCACGGTCAAGCGCGATGGCATCGAGGCCAAGGGTGGCCAGTGGCCGGCAGCGGAGGAAGACGCGTTCAAGGCACCGATCCGGGACCAGTTCGAGCAGCAGGGCCACCCGTACTACGCCAGCGCGCGCCTGTGGGACGACGGCGTGATCGATCCGGCCGACACCCGCCGGGTGCTGGCGCTGGCGCTGTCGGCCAGCCTCAACGCCGCCCCGCAGCAGACGCGCTTCGGCGTGTTCCGCATGTAACCCGTGCCATGACCGAGCCTGTTGCCATGTTCACCAAAGTCCTGATCGCCAACCGCGGCGAAATCGCCTGCCGCGTCATCGCCACCTGCCACCGCCTCGGCATCGCCACCGTGGCGGTGTATTCCGATGCCGACCGCAACGCACGCCACGTACGCCTGGCCGACGAGGCCATCCACATCGGCCCGGCCGCCGCGCGTGAGAGCTACCTGCGCGGCGATGCCCTGCTCGAGGCCGCACGCCTGACCGGCGCGCAGGCGATCCACCCCGGCTACGGCTTCCTGTCCGAGAATGCCGACTTCGCCGATGCCTGCGCTGCCGCCGGCATCACCTTCATCGGGCCGCCGGCCAGCGCGATCCGCGCGATGGGTGACAAGAGCGCCGCCAAGGCATTGATGGCCAAGGCCGGTGTGCCGCTGACCCCGGGCTACCACGGCGACCAGCAGGCGCCGGACTTCCTGCGCGCGCAGGCCGATGCCATCGGCTACCCGGTGCTGATCAAGGCCAGCGCCGGTGGCGGTGGCAAGGGCATGCGCAAGGTCGAACGCAGCGAGGACTTCGTCGATGCACTGGCCAGCTGCCAGCGCGAGGCCGCCTCGGCCTTTGGCAACGACCATGTGCTGGTCGAGAAGTACGTCGAGCGCCCGCGCCATATCGAGATCCAGGTGTTCGGCGACAGCTACGGTGAGGCGGTCTACCTGTTCGAGCGCGACTGCTCGGTGCAGCGCCGCCACCAGAAGGTGCTGGAAGAGGCGCCCGCCCCGGGCATGAGCCCCGAACGTCGTGCTGCGATGGGCAAGGCCGCGGTCGATGCCGCGCGCGCGGTGGGCTACGTCGGTGCCGGCACGGTGGAATTCATCGCCGGCCCGGACGGCGATTTCTACTTCATGGAAATGAACACCCGCCTGCAGGTCGAGCATCCGGTCACCGAGTACATCACCGGCACCGACCTGGTGGAGTGGCAGCTGCGCGTGGCCTCGGGCCAGCCGCTGCCGCTGCGCCAGGAGCAGCTGGCGATTCATGGTCATGCCATCGAGGCGCGGCTGTATGCCGAAGACGCCGACCGTGGTTTCCTGCCGTCCACCGGCCTCCTGCGCCGCCTGCGCCTGCCGTCGCCGTCGACTCATGTGCGCGTGGATACCGGTGTCGAGGAAGGCGATAGCATCACCCCGTACTACGATCCGATGATCGCCAAGCTGATCGTCTGGGACGTGGACCGCGACGCCGCGCTGCGCCGCATGAGCCAGGCCCTGGCCGACTGCCAGGTGGTGGGCGTGACCACCAATGCCGGTTTCCTGCGCCGCCTGGTGAACACCGATTCGTTTACCCACGCCAAGCTGGATACCGCGCTGATCGAGCGCGAGCAGGCCGCATTGGGCCGGGTGGGTGACAGCGATGATGCGCTGTGGCTGCTGGCGGCGGTGGCCGCCGTGGCCACTACTGCAGGTGCAGCCAGCGACGCGCGCGACCCGCATTCGCCGTGGCAGGTGCAGGATGGCTGGCGCCTTGGCGCGCCCGCGCCGCGCGTGCTTCCGCTGCAGCAGGGTGAACGCCGGCACACGCTGAAGGTGTGGGCGCAGACCGATGGCTGGCGCGTGCAGTGCGATGACGCGGCACCCGTGCAGGTGATCGGCACAGCCGATGTACGGGGGCTGGCGGTGCAGCTGGGCGACCGCCGCGGGTCGCTGCAGCTGCTGCGCGACGGTGACCAGCTGTACCTGTTCGGCACCGACGGCCAGCACCGTTTCACCCTGCATGATCCGGTGAGCGAATCGGACCACGCCGTGGCCGATGCCGGCAGCCTGCTGGCACCGATGCCCGGGAAGATCGTGGCCACGCTGGTCGCCGCCGGTACCGAGGTCAAGCGCGGCACGCCGCTGGTGGTGCTGGAAGCGATGAAGATGGAGCACACCCTGCAGGCGCCGGCCGACGGCACGGTGAAGGGCTACCGCGCCAAGGCCGGTGACCAGGTCAGCGACGGCGCGGTGCTGGTGGACTTCGAAGCGGCGTGAACGCCGGGGCGACGGTCGCTCAGCGGTCGTCGCCCGCCGTCACCCGACCTGCGGGATCGAATTCGGCCGTGTCCAGCGTGGCACTGCGCCAGCCCAGGCCGCAGATGGCCATCGCGCTCTGACCGATGCCATCGAAGCCGAAGGCACGATCGACATCGGCATCGTTGATGGCCGCTGTCACGAACGCCGCCAGCCCGCGCTCGGTCGCGCACAGGTACAGCAGCTGCGAGATGTGGCCGACATCCAGCGTCACCGCACGATGCGCCTTGGCGTGGTTGCGGTACTTCCAGAAGCAGCGGTCATAGCGCGGCGCCAGCACCAGCAGCGCCGGCGCATCGGCGAACCACGCCTGCCCGGACAGCATCCGCCGCGCCAGCGCCGGCAGTGCCTGCGGCGGTGGCGAGGGCAGCGGCAGCACGGCGTGCTGCACCGGGTGGTAGTGGTACAGGCCCGGTGCCAGTCCTTCCACGTTCTGCACCAGCAGGAAGCCTTCGGTAGGATGCAGGCCGCCACCGGAAGGCACGTTCTTCTTCAGGAACTCGGTATCGCGCTCGACCTTCTGCACCGCGTGCGCCATCAGCGTGCGCTGCAGCACCTGGGCCAGCAATGGCAGCGGCAGCGCGCGCTGCGGGTCGAAATTGCGGCAGGTGGTGCGGCGCGCCAGCAGTGCGTCGAACGCGGCCTCTTCGCTGCGCGGCAGCGGCTGGTAGTCGCCCTGCATGGGCTGCACCACCGGCGGTGGCGGCCCGAGGCGCTGGCGCAGGCCGGCAGCGGTGTCCAACCCCTGCCGACGCATGTCCTCCACGCTGTCCACGGCCTGCCAGCGCGCATGGCGATGGGCCAGCGCGGCCAGCGGCCACCACTGGCTGCGCCGCAGTGCCTCGTCGCGCAACTGGTGCCCCACCTCGCTCGGCGGGTCGGTCAGCAGCAGGCCCTGCTCGACCAGGCGGGCCAGCATCGCCGGGGAGGCATCGGCGGGCGGTTCGCTCCAGCGGTGCGCGCTGAGCTCGCCCAGCAGCTGGCGCTCCTCGGCGTCCACCGGCAGTGGCTGGTCCAGATGTGCGGCCAGCGCCACCCAGCTGATCTGGCTGTCCATCTCGGCGTGGCCGGCCAGCATCGCGCGCAGGTCCAGGGTGACCGCCTCGC
This sequence comes from Stenotrophomonas sp. 3diitr2024, assembly GCF_042136455.1. Lineage (NCBI taxonomy): Bacteria > Pseudomonadati > Pseudomonadota > Gammaproteobacteria > Lysobacterales > Lysobacteraceae > Stenotrophomonas > Stenotrophomonas sp. 3diitr2024. The sequence continues at coordinate 4,442 of NZ_JBHHMJ010000240.1, read as the reverse complement.
GGGGCTCGAACATCAGGCTGGCGCAGCGGCGCAGGCGCATAAGTTTCCTTCCTTCTGCCGCACAACCGGCATAGCAGCAACGACCGCGGCGCGGCCAACTTTAGCGATGTGCGCAGCGCGGCCCTCAATGGCAGGCTGTCGCGGCCGATACGAGAAACTCCAACTACGGACGATCCCCATGAGCACCCATCCCCGCCTTTCCGCCGCAGACGCCAGCACCCTGCTGGACCACCTGATCGGCAGCGACGACTTCCGCCGCCACTTCACCGCGTCGCCGGCCAAGGCGCTGGCCTCGATCGGCCTGGACGGTGCCGTTGGCGAGAACGACTGCATGAAGATCGGCACCCTGGCCTCGGTCGAGGAGCTGAGCCAAGTGCGTGACGGGCTGCAGGCCCACCTGTCCGGGTCGGTGGCGGCCATGACCGTGGTGTTCTGCTTCGAAGCGGGCAAGGTCGGCGAGCGCATCGACGGTTGACCCGCCATCAGGGTGCGCCGGCCGTGGCCGGCGATGCCCACGTGGACACGTCATGCACGTTCAGTGGTTGCCAGACCTGCATGGCGGTGACCTCGGCAATGGCCTGGCCGCGATGCTGGGCCAGCCAGGCCTGCTGGCGGCGCACGGCGGCTTCATCGCCCTGCGCACGCAGCGCGAGCAGCAGCACGACGCGCGCCTGCACCGGCTCGCTGCCATCCAGCATCGGCTCGATCAGGGCGCGGGCAGCCTCGGGGCGCTGCATCTGCAGCTCATCCATGGCGCTGACGATGCGCAGCCAGCGGTCCGCGACCGGACTGCGCAGGCTGCGCAGCAGGGGCCGCTGCTCGTCCAGCCAACGCCTGGCCAGTTCGAACTGGCCCTGCCGCTGCGCCAGGTGGACCAGTGCCAGCCATTGCAGGCCACGGGCATGCAGCATGGGATCATCACGCTCCTGCAGCATCGGCTGCAGCAGCGCCGCAATGGCCTGCAGCGCGGCACGGTCAGCGCTCGGGCACAGCGCCGCCACGCTGGCGTGCTGCAGGCGCTGCTGCACCTGCAGGTCGATCAGCGTCGGCGCCGCTGCATCTTCGCGTATCGCCTGCTGCATGGCCGCGCAATCGCGCTGCGCGGCCGCCAGCAACAACTGCGCACGCAGCTTCATCCGCTGCTGCAGGGCATCGCTGGCATGGATCTGCGGTAACAGCTTCGCTGCCTTGGCGTACTGCCCCTGGGCCACCAGCACATCCACACCGGTCTCATCGGCGTCATCACGGCCGCGCAGGACCTGCGCCTGGGCCAGCGTTTCGGCAGCGAGCTGCGGTTGGTTGGCAGCGATCTGTATCCGCACCAGGTGGACCAGCGGATACAGCCGCAGCGGATCCTGCGGTACTGCGGCGGCACGCGCATAGGGTTCGGCCTCGCTGAACTGGTTGGCCTGCAGCAGGTACCAGGACGTGTTGGACAGCCCCGCGAACGAATCCGGATAGACCTTGGCCAGCGTGCGCCATTGCTCCAGCGCCCAGCCACCCGGCTCCAGCTCGGCCGTCCAGGCCTTCAGGTACAGCCGCTCGCGTGGCGGCAGCCGATCCTGCAGGTCCAGCGCATGCTGCATGGCTTCGCGTGCACGCCGCCCTTCCTCGACGCGCGCATGCAGTTTGGCCACGCCCATGTAGGCCAGGGCGAAACCAGGATCGATATCGATCGCCGCCTGGTACAGGTTGCGCGCCTCCTCGAAGCGACGCTGGCCCAGTGCACTTTCCGCCAGCGCGAACGCACGCAGTGCGCGAAGGTCCTGGGTCGATGCCCGCGGCAGCGGCAACGACTGTTCCAGGCTCGCCACCGATTCGCCCAGTCCGCGACGCAGGCGCCCGACCACGTCGTCCACCGCGAACACCATCTGGTCGGATCGATCCACGGTGGCGGTGAACGTCTGGATCACCTGCCCGCTGCCGGGTGCGGCGACATCGATGGCCAGCTCGTAGCCACCGATCTTCTGCCGCACCGTCGGCAGCAGCACGGCGCGCGCGCCTTCCCGCACCGCCACGTTGGCCGCGGTATCGCGGCTGAGCCGGGTATCGCCCGAGAGCCGCGCCATTTCCAGGCTTTCGCGGATCTTGCCCTCCGACAGCACGTTCACGTAGCGCGACTGCTCCAGCGCGATCCGGATCGCGTGCCGCATCGAGTCGTCGAAGATCGGGTCGCCGGTGAGATTGTCGACATCACCGAGCACCACCCAGTCGCGCTCGGCGAACGCGATCGCCGGTTCCGGCCGCAGCAGCAGCCAGCCGCCCAGCACCGCCACCGCCAGCACCAGGCCTTCGGCGGCCAGCACCAGCGGCTGCCGCCACAACGGCAGGTCGCGGCGGGCCTTGGCATTGGCACGCGGCATGCGCAGCGGTGCGGAGCCGATCTCGCCCACTTCGATCACTTCCTGTACCACCGGCACGCCCTTGAAGCGCCAGCGCCCGTGCGACTTCCACAACAGGCGCGTGCCGCGCTCGCCCAACGCATCGGTGGCACGGCGGGTCAGCGATTCGGCTACCGCCGACAACAGGATCTGGCCGGGCCGCGCCAGCATCATCAGGCGCGCCGCCATCGGCTTGGCCAAGCCTTCCACTTCCATCGACTTGGCGCCGGCGCGGACCGCCTCTGCACTGTTTTCCCAGGTCAGCACGTCACCCACATGCAGGCCGGCACGCGCGCGCAGTTCAATCGCACGCTGCTGGCCCAGCGCATGCAGTTCGCGCTGGTAGTCCAGGGCGAAGCCCAGGGCATCGATGGCGCGCTCAAACAGCATGAACAGGCCGTCCGAACGATCGATCAGCTGGCCATTCCAGCGGTGCTGCAGCACCAGCACCAGGCGGTCGTGTTCCTGGAACAGGCTCGCCGCCGCCACGTCGCCGATCCGCTCGACCAGCTGCAGCGAATCACACAGATCAGTGAACAGCAGGGCGCGTAGCTGTGGGCTATGCGGGGCTGACGTTCCGTTGTCGCCATTCATCGCCTGCATCTCCCTATTGGCCGTCCGGATCATCCACCCAGCGCAGGCAGTTGCCGCCATCACGCTTGGCCCGGTACAGCGCCCGATCGGCGCTGGCATACCACTCGCTCCAGTCCGCGTCGGCATCCAGCAGGCTGGCTCCGATGCTGACCAGGCTTACATGCGGCGTGCCATGGCTGCGCTCGAGCAGGCCGTGCACCGCGCTGAGGATGAACTCGGCAGCGTGCTGCACGATCTCGCGGTTGCCACGGCGCAGCATCAGGCAGAACTCATCACCGCCAAGCCGGCAGGCCAGGTCCTGTTCGCCAGCCATCGAGCGCAGGATGTTGCCCATGCTCTGCAGCACGCGGTCGCCGGCCTGGTGGCCGTGGCGGTCGTTGATCTGCTTGAAACGGTCGCAATCGATCAGCAGCAGCGCCTGCGGCGGCCCCTCGGCACGCTCGCGGCACTCCTGCAGGTACAGGGTGAGGCCACGGCGGTTGTGCAGACCGGTCAGTTCATCGGTACGCACCAGCTCGCGGGTGTGGGTCAGCTGGTGGGTGGTGATGTAGAGGTTGTCCAGCGCGGTTTCCAGATCGTGGTTGCGCCGGCGCAACTGGCTGATCAGGGCCTGTTCGTTGGCCAGCACGCGCATGATCGTGCGGCGCAGGAAGTAGGCCACCAGGCCCGGATCGGATTCGACCAGCCGGTGGAAATCAGCCGGCCCCAGTTCCAGCACATCGCAGTCGACCAGCGCGCGCGCGCTGGCGCTGCGCAGGTGGTCGCCGACCAGCAGGCCCAGTTCTCCGAAGAACTCATGCTGCCCGAGTGTCTTGATCACCAGGTCCTCGCCGAAGTCCAGTTCGATCTGGCCTTCGAGGATCACATACATGCGCTCGCCGCGGTGGCCACGCTGGAACAGCCACTGTCCGGCACGGAGCTTGCATGCGCGGGCGAATCTGGCAAACAATGCCACCTCGGCATCTGACAACAGCGCGTGCACGATCTCGGCCATCGCCACCCGGGCGATACCTGTCGTCACATCACTGTTCTCGGCCGCACCCCTGCCGGTCATTCCCTGCACCCGCCGCCAGCGTCCCCTGGTGAGCCGCGGAGCATAGCACCGCTTTAAAGTGTGCGCCCTATCTCATTTTGACCGTTCTGCCGATCTTGATTGATGTGAAGATCGATGGTGGCCCGTTCTGGTCACGGGTGCCCGGGCAAAACCCCTGCTGGATCAATTCGATGCCGGGTTTCACAGGGTTTCGGCCAAGTTGCCGGAACCCGGGGTGCGCCTGATTGACGCTGCCCGCTGGCTGCCCCCCTTGCATCGATACAACAACGCCGGCAGGTCCCCCGACCGGCCGGCGTTGCCTGGCCCTTCCCTGGCCACCCTGATCGGATTTCCAGGCCCCGGTAGAGCCGGCCGCTGGCCGGCTGCCACGCAGCGCCCGGAGCATCCTGTGATTGCCGGCCAGCGGCCGGCAC
>NZ_JBHHMJ010000231.1:0-1068 GCF_042136455.1 Stenotrophomonas sp. 3diitr2024 | reverse complement strand
CCGAGCCCACGCTCGGCTGCTTCTTCTCACGCCCCGACACAGCCGAGCATGGGCTCGGCTCTACAACCGCGCGCTAAGCTGCGCGCCACCCGATCCTGGAGTTTCGCCCCGATGACCACCCGCCGTTTCCTGCAGCTGGATGTGTTTTCCCCGCGCGCCGGCGCTGGCAACCCGCTGGCCGTGGTACTCGATGCCGACGGCCTGGACGATGCCAGCATGCAGGCCATCGCGCGCTGGACGCGCCTGCCCGAGACCACCTTCGTGTTTCCGCCCCAGGCCGCCGGTGCCAGCTACCGGCTGCGCATGTTCAGCCCGCAGAAGGAAGTGCCGTTCGCCGGCCACCCCAGCGTCGGCACGGCGCATGCGGTGCTGCAGGCAGGCCTGGCCACACCGGTCGACGGCGTGCTGGTGCAGGACGGCATTGCCGGCGCCCTGCCGCTGCGCGTCAGCGGTGAGGGCGCGCAGCAGCGCATCGCCATCCGCACCCCGCGCGCGCAGTTGGCGGAGACCGCTGAAGCCACCGATCCGCGCCTGCGGGCAGCACTGAAGGACTGGCCACTGGGCTCGCTGCCGCCGGCGCGCATGCAGGGCGGACGCAGCTGGTGGGTGGTGCAGGTGGCCGATGAAGCAGCACTACGCGCGCTGCGCCCTGACTGGAACGCGGTGGCTGCGCTGGCCGAGTCCACCGACAGCATGGGCGTGTTCGCCTATGCCTTCAGCGATGGCAGTGAGGGATTCGATCTGGCCGTGCGCGCTTTCGTCGGCAATGGTCGGCGCTTCGAGGACGCCGCCTCGGGGGCCGCCAATGCAGTGCTGGCCGCGTGGCTGGACCTGCGCGACGCGCTGCCACGTGGCCGTGCGCCGTTCGAAGTCAGCCAAGGCCGCGAAGTCGGCCACGATGCGCGCCTGACCCTGCGGGTCGACGAGGACGGCGAGGTCTGGTCGGGCGGCCAGGTGCAGACGGTGATCACCGGCACCCTTGATTGGTAAAGGGATACTGTAGAGCCGAGCCCACGCTCGGCTGCTTCCCGGCCAGATCACGGGACCTGCAGAAGCCGAGCATGGGCT
>NZ_JBHHMJ010000222.1:0-2659 GCF_042136455.1 Stenotrophomonas sp. 3diitr2024 | reverse complement strand
CCGCCGTCGCCTCAGGCGACGGCGAGGGGCCGGCCGATGCTGACCGTGTGCGACTGGCCCTTGGCATCGTAGGCCGAGGCGTCTTCGGTGCGGCCGAGCTGGCGCAGCGCCCAGTTCACCTCGCGGCGGCGGCGCGACAGCAGCACGCCGTTGGCCCGGTTGCGCTCGGCCAGTTCCTGCAGCTGTTCGCCCTCGCCCACCGGTGGCGCGCCTTCCAGCGCACGCAACGCTTCCAGCTTGGCGCCGGTAGCCCGGATCAGGGCGTGCACGTCGTGCTCGACCAGGGCCTGGCGTTCAACGTCCAGGGCCTCGGCGAGACGCTGCAGCGGCTCGCTCATCGCCGCAGTCATCCGTGCAGCTGCTGGTCCAGATCGAGCATGCGCGATGCGATCGCGTCCGGATTGATCTTGTAGGTGCCGTTCTGCAGCGACTCGCGCACGGCGGCCACGCGCTGGGCGTCGATCGCCGGGGCGGTGGTCAGCTCGCGCTCGATGGCCTGCAGATTGGTGGCCTCGCCGGTCAGGCGCAGGCTGTCGGCCGCCTCGACCGGGCGCGCCGCCGCATCGGTGCTGACACCGGGCTTGTTGGCCGGGGTCGTCACGCTGCGCAGTGCCTGGGGGACCTGCAGGTTGCCGTCGATTTTCTGGCTCATGGGGTGTCCTGGAGTTGCCGTTCACAAGGGATAACGGCCGCAGGGCCGTGATCTTTAGGGATATTTTGCGGTAATTCAACGCGCCACGATTACGTCACCTGCGGCATCGACCGTGCCTTGCACGATCCGCCGCGAGGACAGGTTCTCGACCGAGACCCGTTCGTTCTCACCGGCATCACCCATCGCACGGCCGGCAATGCGGACCTCGACCGAGCCGCGACGCGACACCAGGGCCACATTGTCTCCTCGCTTGATGAGACGCTGCACCACCAGATCGTTGTTCGACAGCAGGGCTCCGGCCTGCAACGGACGGCGGGCGACGCGGCCGATCGCTGCATTGGGATCGGACAGCACCGCGCCGGCAATCCGGGCAGCGTCACGCTGGGCAGTGGTGATATCGGCGGCAGTGAGGGTTTCTCCAGTGCCGATTCCGCGGTTGAGCACCAGTACGGTCTGGTTGCGCCGCACCTTTACCGGCACGAACAGGCGCCAGCCGCCCGCATCCGGACAGCTGACCTCCACCGTGGTGTTGGCGGTGGGCTGCACCTGTAACGCCCCCCCGCACTTCGGCAGGCGCAGCGCATCGGCCACCTGGGCCTCGCCCTCGCTGCCCGCCGGCAGCGTCGACAAGGCCGCCGCGCGGATGCTTGCCACCGGCTGCCAGTCGGCGGCAGCCGCCCACGGCGAGGCCACGGCCAGCGCGATGGCGAATAGAGATGTGACCCGGCACATGGCGCCTCCTTCAATCGGCAAGAGCTGGCCCAGGTGCGTGCAAGGGGTGTGCCAGAACGACGGGGCTTGTTGGTCGGGTCCGGGATGGAGAGGCGACCGGATGGGTAGAGTCGACTGCCAGTCGACTTTCGCGCGAAGCGCGGGGTTTCCCGCGATCGGATCGACGAGCAGCCGACTGGCAGTCGGCTCTACAAAAGCGATCTGGAGCGCGCGGGCGGCAGAGCGCCCTCAAGTTTGGCGCCCAACGCGCCGATACAGCAGCCATGTCCCATGACCTGCTCAACCGGATCGACCAGCGGACCCGCCTGGCCGGCCACAACCGCCTGGCGCTGCTGCTGTTCCGTCTCGGCGGACGTCAGCTTTTTGGCGTCAATGTCTTCAAGGTGCAGGAAGTCCTGCGGCGCCCGGAGCTGTTCCAGGTACCCGGCCTGCCCAGCCAGTTCGCCGGCGTGGCCGACGTGCGCGGCCGCTCGGTGCCGGTGCTGGACCTGGGCCTGGCCATCGGCCACCCCGAACGTGAGCCCGATGCCGATACCTCGCCGGGTTACCTGGTCGTCACCGAATTCAATCGCTCGATCCAGGGGTTCCTGGTCAGCGGCGTCGAACGCATCGTCAACATCGCGGTGGAAGACATCCACCCCCCGCCGGAGCTTGGCGCCGAGTCGAGCTACCTGACCGCGGTAACCCGCTTCCAGGGTGAGCTGATCCAGGTGATCGACGTTGAAAGCGTGCTGGCCGATATCGCCCAGGTCCGCGGTGACGCCGTACTCGATCCGGCGATGGCAATGCCCGCCGATGGCCCCCAGCTGCAGGTGCTGGTGGTGGACGACTCGCGCGTGGCCCGCCAGCAGATCCGCAGCGTGCTGGATCAGCTGGGCGTGGGTGCCACCCTGCTTTCCGACGGCAAGCAGGCTCTCGACCACCTGTTGCAGATCCACGCCTCGGGCGAGAACCCGGCCGAACGCTATGCCATGGTCATCTCCGACATCGAGATGCCGGCCATGGACGGGTACACGCTGACGACGGAAATCCGGCGCCACCCGGGCCTGGCCGGCCTCTACGTGCTGCTGCACACCTCGCTGTCGGGTGTCTTCAACAACGCCATGGTCGAGCGTGTCGGCGCCAACGCCTTCGTCGCCAAGTACTCGCCGCACGAGCTGGCTGACTTCGTGCTGGACCGCCTGCGCAAGGTGGCGATGGCGGCCTGACGGCCACTGATCCGGTAGTGCCGGCCGCTGGCCGGCAACCGCAGATCCATCGGGGAGCCGGCCAGCG
>NZ_JBHHMJ010000206.1:0-494 GCF_042136455.1 Stenotrophomonas sp. 3diitr2024 | reverse complement strand
TGCAGGGCTTGCAGCCCTGCACCTGCAGAGGCCAACGCCAAAGCCAAAGCGGCTCTGGGTTGCTGAGGGTTGGGCGGGGCGGTGTGGGGCTGCAGGACACGCCGTAAACCCCCAGGCCGGCCCAGCCGCTGGCGGCTGGGCGTTCGGGCGCTTGCGACGCAGTGCCTCGCAAGCAAAGCGCCCTCACCCCTGGGGGCTCGATGGCGCCATCCATGGCGCCAACGGTCCTGCGGCCCCACACCGCCCCACCCCCGACAGTTTCCGGCGGCTGTTGGTAGGTGTCGACCTTGGTCGACACGGTAGATCCACGCCATGCGTGGATGCAGAGCGAAGCGATCCGCTTCCGCTTTTGATCTTCTCTTTCTTTTCCGTGGTGGACGCACACGGAAACTGTCCGTGGCCGGGCGGGTGGGCTGCGCAGGGGCGTGAGCCGCATGGATGCGGCGACCGAGCTTACATGGACGTACTTGCAGCGCCCCCTGCGCAGTCCACCC
>NZ_JBHHMJ010000197.1:0-4111 GCF_042136455.1 Stenotrophomonas sp. 3diitr2024 | reverse complement strand
AAGCCGCCCGGGCTGTCGTACTCATACCGGACCGCCTTCTTCGGTGGGTCCAGAAGGCACAGGCGATTGAGTCCTCGTCGGCGCATCAGTCGTGAAATGGTGCTGTGAGCCACACCCAGCGCAGTTCGGAGAGCAGGGTAGCCACGCCGCGTGCGCTGAAGAACTGTGGCGCGAACGGTGACACGCGGATGGGGCGCCACGGCGCGAAGAAGCGGTGTTCGCTCAAGGGTGCTAAGGGCAGGCCATGCGGCGGTTGCAGCGGCACCCAGGCCAGTTCGGCAATTTCGGCGCGCGCCTGCGGCGCACCGTCCACCTGCACCCACCACGCCTGTGCCTGCACGCGGTGGCCGGGCTCGTTCACAGCCCAGTCCTCGAACGTGCCCAGCGCGATGGCGGCATCGGCGCGCAGCTGCACGCCCAGTTCCTCGTCCAGCTCGCGGGCCAGCGCCTGCAGGGGCGCCTCGCCGGGTTCGGGCTTGCCACCGGGTTGGATGAAGCGGCGCGCACCCTGCTTGCGCACCACCAGCGCCCGGCCGCGGTCATCCAGGATGACCGCAGCCACGATCCGGATCGTGGCTGCGGCGTTGCTCACTTCAGGTTCTGCTCGAACAGCTTGAGGATGCGCTTGTACTGGTCCAGCCAGGAATCGGCACGCACATAGCCGTGGCGTTCCAGCGGGTACGGGGCGATCGACCAGTTGTCCTTGTGCAGTTCGATCAGGCGCTGGGTGAGGTTCACCGAGTCCTGGAAGAACACGTTGTCATCCATCATGCCGTGGGCGATCAGCAGGTTGTCCTGCAGGTTCTGCGCGTACTCGATCGGCGAGGACACGCGGTACGCCTCCGGGTCGATGTCCGGGGTGTTGAGGATGTTGCTGGTGTAGCCGTGGTTGTAGTTGTGCCAGTCCACCACCGGGCGCAGCGCGGCGCCGGCCTTGAAGGTGCCCGGCGCACGGAACAGCGCCATGAAGGTCATGAAGCCGCCATAGGAACCGCCGTAGATGCCGGCGTGGTCGCGGTCACCCTGCTGGGTGTCGACCAGCCAGTCCAGGCCGTCCTTGTAGTCTTCCAGTTCCGGGTGGCCCATGTTGCGGTAGATCGCCGTGCGCCAGTCGCGGCCGTAGCCCTCGCTGCCGCGGTAGTCCATGTCCAGCACGATGTAGCCCTTCTGCACCAGCAGGTTGTGGAACATCTGCTCGCGGAAATAGGCCGGGTAGCGCTGGTGCACGTTCTGCAGGTAGCCGGCGCCGTGCACGAACATCACGATCGGGTACTTGCGGCCCGGTTCCTTGTTCTCCGGTTCGTAGTACTTGGCCCAGACCACGCCGGCACCATGCTTGGACGGCACTGCCACCAGCTTCGGCTGGATCCACTGGCGTGCCTTGTAGTCGGCGGTGCGGGTGTCGGTCAGCACGCGCGCCTGGCCACCGGCACTGGGCAGCACCGCCAACTGCGGCGGCAGGTAGGCGCCGGAGTAACGCACCAGCAGCTGCTGGCCGTCCGGCGACAGCGAGAAGTCTTCCACGCCGTTGAGGCTGGTCAGCTCGCGCACCTGGCGGTTGCCGGTGTCGACCGCGCAGACTTCGTAATCATGCGGCGCCTGCTGGTTGCACAGGAAGTAGAAGCCCTTGCCATCGGCCGACGGCACCGGTGCCGAGGTTTCCCACTTGCCGCTGGTCAGCGCCTGCGGCTTGGCGGTGCCGGCCTGGGTGTACAGGTGCGAGAAGCCCGATTCCTCGGACAACAGCCACAGCGTGCGGCCATCGGCCATCCAGCCGAAATCGTTGAAGCCCCAGTTGATCCAGGCGTTGTCGGTCAGGCGGTGGCGGTTCTGAACGCGGCCGTCGGCGGCGTTGACGCTGATGATCCAGCGGTCCTTGTTGTCGTTGGCACGCAGCATCACCGCGGCCTGCTGGCCGTCGGCGCTCCAGCGGATGCCGCCGCCCATGAAGTCGCTCATCACCTGCACGCTGCGCTCGCCCTTCAGTGCATCCTTGCCGGCCTTGCGGCGCAGTTCGGCCAGCGGGTCGGTGCTGATGCCCGGCAGGCCGGACAGCGAGACTTTCTCGGCCTTGCCGGTGCGCACGTCCACGTACCACAGGGTGTGTGGCTCGAAGCCGTTGCGGCCGACGCGGGTGCGGGTGTCCTCGGTTTCCTCGTAGCCCGACTCGGTCACGTACAGCGGCATCTTGCTGGTGCGGCCGTCGTCGAAGTCCTTCGGCTTGGTCACCACGATCAGGTGGGTCAGGTCCGGCGACAGCACGCTGTCACCGATCTCGACGTCGGCGCCCAGGTAGACCGGGCCCGGTGCGCGGGTCGGATCCGCCTGGCGCCAGCGCTGGTCCTGGTCCTTCAATGCCTCGCGCTGCTCGCGGTCGCGGCGCAGGGTTTCCAGCGTGCGCAGCTGCTGGTCGCGGAGCACGTCGGCCTTCGGCGGCGTGCGCGGGTCCTTCTCGGCCTTCAGGCTGGCCACCTGCTGCACGCCGCTGGCGGCGGTCCAGTGGAACCAGTTCTGGCCGACGCGCCAGATCACGCCGTTGTCGGCCGCGAAGTTCACATTGCCCGCGCGCTCGTTGCTGCGGGTCAGCTGGGTCAGCGCGCCACTGCGCAGGTCGCGCACGAACACATCGCCATTGCGCACGAAGGCGCTGCGGCTGCGGCTGCGGTCGTAGACCGGATCGGCGACGTCCAGGGTACCGCGCTGGTCATCGGCCACCTGCGCGGCCACGCCGCCGGCCACCGGCTGGCGGAAGGTGTCGCGCACCGGGCTGCCGTTGCGCTTGAGCTGGTATTCCACCTGCTGGCTGTTCCAAGACCACCAGGCCTTCTCGACCGGCGGACCGATCCAGTCCGGGTCGGCCATGGCCTGTTCGATGGTGATCGGCGTCGGCGCGGCATGCGCGGCCGGTGCGGCCAGCACGGCCGACAGCAGGAGGGACAGGGGCAGCACTCGGGACATGGGCGGACGGCACCAGAAGAGGAAACCGGGCAAGGGTAGCAGCCGTCCGGACCGGGGGAGGGGGCCACAGGTCATGCAACCCGCTTGGGCAAAGGCCCGGCAGGGCATCGCGTGGCGCATGATGGGCGCCTGATCCGGACGGAACCGACCATGTACTCCTACGACTACCGCATTTCCTTGGGGGTGCAGCACCCTGCGGTCTCCAGCGCCGACATCTCCGCCCGGCTGGGGCTGGAACGGGGGTTCTTCCGCGATACAGGCACCGACCTGCTGGACGGTGATGGGCACTTGATCCGGGTACATGGCTTCACCCGGGTGAGCTTTGAACTGGCTGCTGGCAAGGACGGCTGGCTGATGGACGCCTGACCGCAGGTGGTCGAGATGCTGCAGGTACGGGTGGAGGTGATCCATGCGTTGAACCAGGAAGGTGCCGACGTCCGCCTGCGCATCGCCGTCTTCGGCAAGCAGGCCTGGGCTGGGTATGAACTGGACGACACGCTGGTGCGGCTGATGGCCGACCTGCGGCTGGGCTTCCATGTGGAAACCTATTTCCCCGATCCGCCGGCCGACCCCGGGACCGACGACGACGCCTGAAATCTGCACTGCAACCGGTGGCCGGCCTCGCGCATCCATTCTCCTGAACCCGCATCATCCACCGAACAGGAGCCCGGCCATGCAGGAACTGATCCCGATCACCCTCTTCATCTGCATCGCCTACGCGATCCATGCCATTGCCGATGCGCGCGCGCGCAGCAAGCTGGTGGCCCCGCACGTACCGGAGGAAGTGATCCGCTCGCTGGCCGTGCTGGAAGAAGAGCGCCGCCGCCAGGGTGCGTTGCGCTGGGGCATCAGCCTGGTCTGCCTGGCCCTGGCCATGGCCCTGCTGGAAGCCATCGGGGCCCGCGACCTGACCTTTGGTGCCGCTGCCGCGCTGGTCGGCAGTGCCGGCCTCGGCCAGCTGCTGGCCTGGCACTTCACCCGGCCTGCCGCGCGCAAGGGCTGAGGCAGGCATGCCACGGGCACAGGGGGCGCCCCGCGCATGAGCCTGCTCGGCGAAGCGCTGTCGGCACTTCGGGGCCGTCGCCGCCACGATGCAGCGGCGACGGCGGCACCCGCTGCACCGCTGGATGCGGACCAAGCCTTGGTGCGGGCC
>NZ_JBHHMJ010000182.1:0-3660 GCF_042136455.1 Stenotrophomonas sp. 3diitr2024 | reverse complement strand
ATGCCGACCGTCGGCACATGGGGTCAGATCCGTTCTCCACAGGAAAACGGATCTGACCCCGGAAACAAAAAAATCCCCGGTCGACCCGCATCGACCGGGGATCTGGATCGCCACATTGCCACGCCTTGGAGAGGCAGTTCCACCCTAGCGCATCGCGTGGCCGGCGGTGATCGCCTGTGGCGATGACGACCAAGCGCGTGGCTATCAGGCGGCGGCCAGGGCCTGCTCCAGGTCGGCGCGCAGGTCGCCGATGTGTTCGATGCCGATCGACAGCCGCACGGTGTCCTCGCTGACGCCGGCCTTGGCCAGCTCCGCGGCATCCAGCTGGCGATGGGTGGTCGAGGCCGGATGGGTGGCCAGTGACTTCGCATCACCCAGGTTGACCAGGCGGGTGAACAGCTTCAGGGCATCGAGGAAGCGCGCGCCGGCTTCACGGCCGCCGGGCAGGCCGAAGGTCAGTACGCCCGAGCCGTGCCCACCCAGATAGCGCTGCGCGGCGGCATGCTCGGGATCGTCGGCCAATCCCGCGTAGCGCACCCAGGCGACCTTGTCGTGCGCCTTCAGGAACTGCGCGACGGCCAGTGCATTGGCGTTGATGCGCTCCATGCGCAGGGCCAGGGTCTCAATGCCCTGCAGGATCAGGAACGCATTGAACGGCGACAACGCGGCACCGGTATTGCGCAGCGGGACCACCCGCGCGCGGCCGATGTAGGCCGCCGGCCCCAGTGCTTCGGTATAGACCACGCCGTGGTAACTGGGGTCGGGTTGGTTGAGGCGGGCGAAACGCTTCGGCTGCGCCGCCCAGTCGAAGCGGCCGGAGTCGATGATGGCACCGCCGAGGCTGTTGCCGTGGCCACCCAGGTACTTGGTCAGCGAGTGCACGACGATGTCGGCACCGTGCTCGAACGGGCGCAGCAGGAACGGCGTGGCCACGGTGTTGTCGACGATCAGCGGCACACCCGCGGCATGCGCGACCTCGGCAATGGCGGCGATGTCGGTGACGTTGCCGCGCGGGTTGCCGATCGATTCGACGAACACCGCCTTGGTGCGCTCGTCGATCAGCGCGGCGAACGCAGAAGGATCGGCCGGGTCGGCGAAGCGCGCCTGGATGGCATACTGCGGCAGCGTGTGTGCCAGCAGGTTGAGGCTGCCGCCATACAGCGCGCTGGAGGCGACGATGTTGTCACCGGCCTCGGCGATGGTCTGGAGGGCATAGGTGATCGCGGCCTGCCCCGAGGCCAGCGCCAGCGCACCGATGCCACCTTCCAGTGCGGCCAGGCGTTGCTCCAGCACGTCGGTGGTAGGGTTCATGATGCGGGTGTAGATATTGCCGGGCACCTTCAGGTCGAACAGATCGGCGCCGTGCTGGGTGTCATCGAAGGCATACGCCACGGTCTGGTAGATCGGCACCGCCACCGCGCGGGTGGTCGGGTCGGGACGGTAGCCGCCGTGCACGGCCAGGGTTTCCAGTTGCCACTGCGGTTCGCTCATTGCACCAGGCTCCATCCGGGGAAACCGCCACCATAGGCCAGCCCGCGCCCGCCACTGAAAGCCACTGGCGATGACGCCCGTACCGGCGGTTATCAGGTTGGCCGCGATTCAGGCAGTCGTCATGGGGCGCTGCTAGGCTGCGCCGCCGGGCGCTGCTGCCCGGGCACGGAGGCCCCACCCATGCAGCCATCGCCCTGGCATCCCACCACCAGCAGTTCGCCTACGTCGGTCATGCTGGTAGAGGACGACCGTCGCCTGGCCGAACTGGTGAGCGACTACCTCCACCAGCATGGCTTCGCTGTGCAGCACATCGCACGCGGCGACCTGGCCGGCGCCGCCTGCCGCCAGCACGCGCCGGAGCTGGTGGTGCTGGACCTGATGCTGCCCGGCCTGGGCGGCATCGACGTGTGCCGCCAGATCCGCAGCTTCTCCGATGTGCCGATCCTGATGCTGACCGCCTGCGAGGACGACATCGAACAGGTGCTGGGCCTGGAATCGGGCGCCGACGACTATGTGCACAAGCCCATCGAACCACGCCTGCTTCTGGCCCGCCTGCGCGCCCTGCTGCGCCGCCGCCACGGCAGCAGCAACACCGGCACGCCCAGCCGGCTGATGCACGGTGAACTGCTGATCGACCGCATGCAGCGTGAGGTACACCTGCACGGTGCCACGGTGGACGTGGGCACCACCGAATTCGAGATCCTGTGGCTGCTGGCCAGCCAGCCGGGGCAGATCCTGTCCCGTGACCAGATCCTGCAGGCGGTGCGCGGTATCGGCTTCGACGGCCTGGACCGCAGCGTTGACGTCTGCATCGGCAAGCTGCGTCGCAAGCTCGGCGACGATGCGCGCGAGCCGCGGCGGATCAAGACCGTGTGGGGCCGCGGCTACCAGTTCAATCCGTCGGCCTGGACGGCATGAAGCGGCTGTTCCTGTGGCTGTGGTTCATCACCGGCGCCTGTTTCCTGGCCTCGGTGTTCTTTCTCAACCGGGTGCTCGACAGCATCTATACGCCCGTGCAGGATCGCGTTTTCGTCCAGCAGGTGCGCGGGCAGGTGTACGCCCTGCGCAGCGGCCTGGCCGGCCTGGACGGTAGCCAGCAGCGTGAGCGCCTGCAGCAGTGGCAACCGCACTATGGCATCGCATTGACCCTGCTCGACACGCCTCCCGCGCTGGCCCCGCAGGAACAGGCAGCCTTGCAGGCCGATGGCTTCATCGTGCGCGATCAGTACCAGCAGGTCCTGCTGCCCATCGAAGGCATCGATGGTCGCTGGTTGCACCTGCGCGTGCCTGGCGCGGTGCAGATGACCACGTACATGACCATCGCGGCCTACCTCAGCATCCTGCTGCTGGTCGGCGCCAGCCTGTACGCCTGGGTACGCCTGCTCTGGCGCGATCTGGACGCCCTGCGCGTGCATGCCGACCGCATCGGCGCCGGCGATCTGCAGGCACGCGCGCAGGTCTCGCCACGCTCGCAGATCCGGGTCATCGTCGACCATTCCAACCGCATGGCCGCGCGCGTGGCCGAACTGGTACAGCGCCAGCGCGACCTGACCCATGCGATCTCGCACGAGCTGCGTACGCCGATCGCGCGCGTGGCCTTCGGCCTGGACCTGATGCAGGACAGCGATGACCGCGAGCGCCGCGAACGACTGGCGCAGGGCCTGCATGGCGACCTGGCCGAGCTCAACCGGCTGGTCAGCGAACTGCTGGCCTACGAACGGCTGGAGCATCCCAGCGAGGGCGAACCGATGCAGCGGATCGAAGCCAACGACTGGCTGCAGGCCTGCCTGGCCGATGCCCGCCGCGATGCCGAACGTGCCGGCCTGGTGCTGCGCGTGCAGCCCAGCGCCCTGCCTCGGCTGGACGCGGAACCGCGCCTGCTGCAGCTGGCGCTGAGCAATCTGGTCGGCAATGCCCTGCGCCACGCGCGCTCGCAGGTGGACGTGTCGCTGGTGAGTGTGGGCGGGCGCGCCTGCCTGCGCGTGGACGACGACGGCCCCGGCATCGCCGAGGCTGACCGCGAAAAGGTGGTCCGCCCGTTCACCCGCCTGGATGACAGCCGCAGCCGCGACACCGGCGGCTTCGGCCTGGGCCTGGCGATCGTCGGCCGCATTGCCGCACGCCACCACGGCGAACTGCGCATCGGTCGCGCCGCCCTCGGCGGCGCAC
>NZ_JBHHMJ010000175.1:0-6705 GCF_042136455.1 Stenotrophomonas sp. 3diitr2024 | reverse complement strand
GCCCTTCGCCGACCCGGACACCCTGCGCGCGGCCGCGACCGCGCTGAACCTGCCCCTGCAACTGCTGCCCGAGGACGCCGAAGCACGCGTCCCGGGCGATCTGCGCCTGCGCGCCGTCCGCAACGCGGCGCCCAGCCACTTCGGCCAGGCCGATCCGGCCAACGCCAGCGCGGTCATCGGTGCCCTGCTCGGCGCCGGCCAGGCCTGCCTGTCCGGTGAACTGCACGGTGTGGTGACCGGCCCGGTGCACAAGGCGGTCATCAACGAAGGCGGCATTGCCTACAGTGGCACCACTGAACTGCTGGCCGACCAGGCCGGAGTGAAGGTGGTGATGATGCTGGCCAATCACATTGTCCGCGTGGCCCTGGCCACCACCCACCTGCCGCTGCGCGAGGTGGCCGATGCGATCACCGCGCCCAGCCTGGAACACACCCTGCGTACGGTGCATGCCGCGCTGCGCCGCGAGTTCGGCCTGCCTGCGCCGCGCATCGCGGTGCTCGGGCTGAACCCGCATGCCGGCGAAGACGGCCATCTGGGACGCGAGGAACTGGACCTGGTCATCCCCCTGCTGCAGCGCCTGCGCGCGGAGGGCATGGACCTGGTCGGCCCGCTGCCGGCCGACACCGCCTTCCTGCCGGCCAAGCTGGCCGGCTTCGACACCGTGCTGGCGATGTACCACGACCAGGGCCTGCCGGTGCTGAAGTATTCCGGCTTCGAGCAGGCGGTGAACCTGACCCTGGGCCTGCCCTACCCGCGCGTGGCGGTCGACCATGGCACCGCGCTGGACCTGGCCGGCCTCGGCATCGCCGATCCTTCCAGCCTGCAGGCGGCAACGACGCTGTGTGCGCAGCTGGCGCGGCAACGTACACTGAGCGCATGAATTCCCCGCATTCCCCCTCCGGCCCGGTGTTCACCGCACCGGCCAAGAAGCAGCTTGGCCAGCATTTCCTGGCCGATCGCCACTACATCGACAAGATCGTGATGGCGGTCAATCCGAAAGATGGTGACCGCCTGGTTGAAATTGGTCCAGGCCAGGGCGCCATCACCCTGCCGCTGCTGCGCGTGCACCCGAAGCTGACGGTGATCGAGTTCGACCGCGACCTGATCGCGCCGCTGACCGCCGCCGCCGAGCCGCTGGGTGAGCTGACCATCGTCCATCGCGACGTGCTGCGCGTGGACTTCACCGAACTGGCCAATTGCCAGCCGATCCGCCTGGTCGGCAACCTGCCCTACAACATCTCCTCGCCGATCCTGTTCCATGCGCTGGAGCATGCCGCAGTGATCCGCGACATGCACTTCATGCTGCAGAAGGAGGTGGTCGACCGCATGGCCGCCGGCCCCGGCAGCAAGGTGTATGGCCGCCTCAGCGTGATGCTGCAGGCCTACTGCCAGGTGACCTCGCTGTTCGTGGTGCCGCCGGGCGCGTTCCGGCCGCCGCCGAAGGTCGATTCGGCCGTGGTGCGGCTGGTGCCGCGTGACCCGGCCTCGATCAGCATCAACGACCACACGCGCTTCGCCGAGGTGGTCAAGGCCGCCTTCGGGCAGCGCCGCAAGACCCTGCGCAACGCCCTGAACAACGTGGTGTCCGCCGAACAGTTCGTTGCCGCCGGCGTGCGTCCCGATGCCCGCGCCGAACAGCTGGACGTGGCCGAATTCATCGCTTTGGCCAATGCCTCCTGATTACACTGCCGGTATGGAAGACGCTGACGTTTACGCCATCTCCGTCGAAGTCGCACCGCGCTTCCTCGACGATCAATCCGCGCCGGAAGACGGGCGCTATGCGTTCGCCTACACGATCCGCATCCACAACCAGGGGCGGGTCGCCGCACGCCTGGTCGCACGCCACTGGCGCATCACCGATGCCAATGGCCGTGTCGAGCATGTCGATGGCGACGGGGTGATCGGCGAGCAGCCGCGGCTGCGCCCCGGTGAAGACTTCCGTTACACGTCCGGTGTCATGCTGGGGACCGATCACGGGACCATGCAGGGGCACTACGACATGGTCGCCGACGATGGCACCGAATTTGCCGCGCCGGTCGCACCGTTCGTGCTGGCCGTCCCGCGTACCCTGCACTGACACGGAGGCCGAACGATGAGTGTGTGGGCGATCGGCGACCTGCAGGGCTGCTACGACGTTACCCAGCGGTTGCTGGAGAAGATCCGCTTCGACCCGGCCCAGGACACCCTGTGGTTCTGCGGCGACCTGGTCAACCGTGGCGGTCAGTCGCTGGAAACGCTGCGGCTGGTGCATTCGCTGCGCGAGCACAGCGTGGTGGTGCTGGGCAACCATGATCTTTCGCTGCTGGCCGTCGGTGCACGCACCGAAGAGGAGCAGCGCAAGGTCAACCCGGACCTGCTGCGCATCGTGCAGGCCGAGGACCGCGACGAACTGCTGGACTGGCTGCGCCTGCAGAAGCTGGTGCATGTGGATCGCGAGCTGGGCTGGATGATGGTGCACGCCGGCCTGGCGCCGAAGTGGACCACGCAGATGGCAGAGAAGCACGCCGCCGAAGTCGAGGTGCAGCTGCACGGCGCCGGCTACCGCAAGCTGTTCCGCAACATGTACGGCGACAAGCCAAGCTGGGCGCCGAACCTGTCCGGCTACGACCGTTCGCGTGCGATCATCAACGTGCTCACCCGCATGCGCTACTGCACCCCGCGCGGGCGCATCGGCATCGAGGACAAGGGCACCCCTGGCACGCAGGAACAGGGACTCTACCCCTGGTTCGAAGTACCGGGACGGGTCGAGCGCGACCTCAAGATCGTCTGCGGCCACTGGTCGGCGCTGGGCCTGACCATCACCCAGGGCGTGCACGCCATCGACACCGGCGCAGTCTGGGGCGGCAAGCTGACCGCGATCCAGCTCGATACCGACGAGCTGCGCGTGGTGCAGGTACCGGGCCGTGATGTACCGGCACCCGTACCCCACGCCCGCCCGCCGGCGCGACCGGCGCACGAGCGCCCCGCCGCTGCGGTGCAGGGCAAGGAACAGGGCGGCGGCAACGCCGCTGCTGCCAACCCGGGCAACCGTGGTCCGCGCCGTCGTCGCCGTCGAGGTGGTGGCGGTGGAGGCTCCGGTGGACCCCACAACAACGGCGCCGCGCCGCAGGCATGACGCGACGCGGCTGGGCACCATGGAGGGTGCTGCTGCTGACGCTGGCCCTGGCCAGCGGCTGCCAGCCTGCTTCGCCCCCGGCTCCCACCGGCGGCGGAAACGCCGCCCCCACGCCATCGCAGCCGCAGGCCCCTTCACCGCCACTGGTGGCCGCAGCGCGCGCACAGATCGGCGTCACCACCCGTTACGATCCCGCCTACCAGGTCCTGTCCTATCCCGGCGGCGACGTCCCGCTTGATCGCGGCGTGTGCACCGACGTGGTGGTGCGCGCCCTGCGCAGCCAGGGCCTGGACCTGCAGGCGCGCGTGCATGAAGACATGCGCGGCAACTTCAGCGCGTATCCCGCGATCTGGGGCCTGTCACGGCCGGACCGCAACATTGATCATCGACGTGTGCCGAACCTGATGCGCTGGTTCGAACGGCAGGGCTGGCAGCAACCGATCACCGCCCTCGCCACCGACTATGCGGCCGGTGACATCGTGGCCTGGAAGCTCAACGGCAACGGTCTGCTGCATGTCGGCATCGTCTCCGACCGGAGGCTGGCCAATGGCACACCGCTGGTGCTGCACAACATCGCGCGCGGCACGCGTGAAGAGAACCTGCTGTTCCAGCACGCGATCATCGGGCATTACCGGATGCCGTAGGCACCTGCAGAGCCGGGCCATGCCCGGCTACGGGAGGTATCAGGCAACAGCAGCCGAGCATGGCTCGGCTCTACAGAAAACCATCCTCAGCGGCGCACGTAATGCACGAAGCGGAACGCATAGGCGTGGCGGTCATCGGCCGGATGCGGCTCGCTGCTCACTTCCCGCCAGTCCTGCACGGCCACCTCGGGGAAATGGGTGTCGGCGGGGACTTCGGCATCGACCCAGGTCAGGTACAGGTCGCTGGCCTGGTCCAGCAGCTGGTGGAAGATCTCGCCGCCGCCGATGATGCACAGCTCGCTGGCGCCCTCGCCTTCGGCAATCGCCTTCGCCTCGTCCAGCGACGCCACCGCGCGCATGCCCGCGAACGGCACCTGGCCGCTGCGGGTCAGCACCAGGTTGGTGCGCCCCGGCAGTACGCGGCCGATCGACTCGGCCGTCCTGCGCCCCATCAGGATCGGCTTGCCCAGGGTGAGCGCCTTGAAGTGCTTGAAATCATCCGGCAGGTGCCAGGGCATGGCATTGCCCTGGCCGATGCCACGGTTGCGGTCCAGCGCCACGATCATCGAGAGCTTCATGGCACTCACACCGCCACCGGCGCCTTGATCGCCGGGTGCGGGTCATAGCCGTCGATGCGGATGTCGTCGAACCGGAAGCCGAACAGGTCGCTCACCTCCGGGTTCAACCACAGCTTCGGCAGCGCGCGCGGTTCACGCGAAAGCTGCTCGCGCGCCTGCTCGAAGTGGTTCGAATACAGGTGCGCGTCGCCCAGCGTATGCACGAAGTCGCCCACGCCCAGGCCCGTGGCCTGCGCCACCATGTGGGTCAGCAGCGCATAGCTGGCGATGTTGAACGGCACGCCGAGGAAGATGTCGCCGCTGCGCTGGTACAGCTGGCAGCTGAGCTTGCCGTCCACCACGTAGAACTGGAACAGGTTGTGGCACGGCATCAGCGCCATCTGCGAAAGCTCGCCCACGTTCCAGGCGCTGACCACCAACCGGCGCGAATCGGGGTTGCGCTTGATCTCGTCCACCAGCCACTGCATCTGGTCGATCTCGCGGCCATCGGCGGTGGCCCAGCTGCGCCACTGCTTGCCGTAGACCGGGCCGAGATCGCCGTTCTCGTCGGCCCACTCGTCCCAGATGCGTACCTGGTTGTCCTTCAGGTAGCCGATGTTGGTATCGCCCTTCAGGAACCACAGCAGCTCGTGGATGATCGAGCGCAGGTGCAGCTTCTTGGTGGTGACCAGCGGGAAACCTTCATTGAGGTCGAAGCGCATCTGCCAGCCGAACACGCTGCGGGTGCCGGTGCCGGTGCGGTCGCTCTTCTCCGCGCCATGTTCCAGCACATGCGCGAGCAGATCCAGGTAGGCCTTCATGCCTTGCCCTCCGCAGCCATCACCGGTTGCGGCTGCAGCACCGGCGCGCGGCGCGACATCGCCAGCAGCACCAGGCCGAAGGCGATGAGCGGCAGGCTGAGGATCTGGCCACGGGTCAGCCAGTCGAAGGCCACATAGACGCCGTTGTCGGGCATGCGTACGAATTCGACGGCGAAGCGGAACAGGCCGTACATCAGCGCGAACAGGCCGCCGACCAGGTAACGGTGGCGCGGCTTGGCCGACACCGTCCACAGCACCACGAACATCACCAGGCCTTCCAGGAACGCTTCATACAGCTGCGAGGGATGGCGGGCGAACTGGTTCAGCGCGCCGGTGGCGAACTGCGCCTGCAGGGTCGCATGGTCCAACTGGTTCAGCGGCGCCGGCAGGCCCGACGGGAACACCACGCCCCACGTGCCGTCGGTGTACTTGCCCCACAGCTCGGCGCCGATGAAGTTGCCGATGCGACCAAAGCCCAGGCCCAGCGGTACCAGCGGCGCCATGAAATCCATGGTGTCGAAGAAGTGCAGCGCGTGCTTGCGCGACCACCACCAGCAGGCACCCAGCACGCCCAGCAGGCCGCCATGGAAACTCATGCCGCCGTCCCACACCTTGAACAGCAGCAGCGGGTTGTGCAGGAAATCGCCCAGCGCGTAGAACAGCATGTAGCCGATGCGGCCGCCCAGCACCACGCCGAGCATGGCGTAGAACAACAGGTCGGAGAAGCCGTTGGCATCGACGCCCGGCAGGCGCCCGGCGGCGATGCGCGTGCGGCCCAGCAGCCAGGCCGCAGTGAAGCCGAGCAGGTACATGATGCCGTACCAGTGCACCTTGATCGGCCCCAGCGAGAGGGCGATGGGGTCGATGTCGTGGAAATAGATCATGGAAGGTGCCTTGCGGTTGAACGCCTATTCTCGGGCCAGTGCCGCCCCGGCTCAACCAAGGAGCTGGGGCGAGTTCGGCAACGCGTCATCGTTCGACCGGGTCGAGGCCGGAAAGTGCCCTTCGATCAGGCTGGAGACCTCGTCGATGGCATCCTGCAGCGCTTCCACCGGATTGGAACCACGCAGGCCCTCGCGCAGATGGGTGCAGACCCGCTGCCACTGCGCCGGGCTGACCCGGCCATGCAGGCCGCGGTCGGCGACGATCTCGATGGCATGGTCGGCCAGCAGCAGGTAGATCAGCACCCCGTTGTTGTGAGCGGTGTCCCAGGTGCGCAGGCGTGCGAAGGCATGCTCGGCGGCCTGCCTCGGGGTGACCTTGTGCCACAACGCGGCCAGCGGCAGATCGGCCTCCACCGCGAACATCACCTGACCGCCGTGGCGCTGCTCACCGGCCGCGATGGCCTCGGTGATCGCCTGCAGCGTGGCTGGCGGGAACGCGCGACGTACCGACGGCGAACATACATGGCGGAACAGACGTTGGATCATCACCAGCCTCCCGAAGCGCCACCGCCACCGGAACGGCCACCGCCGCCGCCCCAGCCGCCTCCGCCGCCGAATCCACCACCACCGCCGAATCCACCACCACCGCCGAATCCACCACCACCGCCGAAGCCGCCTCCCCCG